>CALKYG010000054.1 GCA_938003575.1 uncultured Alphaproteobacteria bacterium | reverse complement strand
CTACGTTCACACCGTAGGGGTCACAGGTTCGAACCCTGTCGCGCCCACCATAAAACAAGGGCTTAGAGGCTTTGCCACGCGGCGCTAGCACGCCACTGACACGCACCGGAGTAAAGCCTGTTTCCGTCCGGTCCGCAATCTCGATGAAGAGCCGATCAAGGGCGGCGATCGATTCGGCCATGAATTTGGGGTCGTATTTCGCGTAGCGTTCGGTCGTCCGCCAGTTCGGCATTGTGTGCCCCAGGAGCCCGGCGATTTGCGCCGGCGGCACGCCCTGCCGCCTCAACTCGCTCGCAACCGTGTGGCGCATGGCGCCCGGCGTGAACGCCTCAGGCAGCCCGGCGGCGCGCCGAACCCGTCTCCAGCTCTGATTGATGTAGGTGATGGGGCGGCCGTGAAAATGAACGAGCGGGCCGTCATCGGCCGCGGAGATCCATTCGCGGGCGACATCGCACATCGGAACAACCGGCCGGCGCTTTGCGGTCTGAATGCGGCCAGGCGGGTTGAGGTCAATCAGGCGCCGATCGACATCGCATTGAAAGCGGGTCAGTTCGAGAATTGAGCTCGGCCGTGCGCCGGTCGCGAGGAGCAGGACGAAAAACATCTGCATCTGAGGCGGCTTCGGCGCATCCCAAAAAACGGCGAGTTGATCGAGCGAGGCGACGAACTCGCGCGGCGGCGAATCAGGCAGGCGGATGCGCGGCGGAACCCGTTCGAGCTCTTCGTTTTGGAAGGCGCGATTGAGCGCGGCGAATATCGCGTCGAAAATCCGGCGAATCGTCGCCGGTCGATATTTTTCAGCCAGCGTTCGCGCAAATTCCTCTTGGCGCGATCGCGTAAACTTGGCGACGGACAAATCGCCTATATGATGCGTGGCGATTTCGAGGTTGCGCCTCTGCACGCCGGCGCCGGCGCCTTTCAAAAAGGCCGCATGCTGAGCGTAATAGCGCATGGCTGCGGTTGCGATCGTCATGTCGTCGGCGGCCCGCCGCGGCTGGCGGGCATAGGCGACGAACCAGGTTTCGAGCCGCGCGCGGGCTTCGTCAAAATCCGTAACGCCAAGGCTTTCACGGCGCGTCTGTCTTGTGTCAGCGTCGAACCATGTCCGGCACCAATAGGCCGAGTTGCGACGTTTTGAGAGCCAGTAATTGCCGATCTGGCCGGGCCTTCTCTTCTCGCGCATGTCGAGGCCTCCAAATAATCCGCGAGGTGCGATTCGCGATATTTGACGAGCCGGCCAATCTGAATGAAAGCGATGTGCCCGGCACGCCGTAACCGCTGAAGTGTTGAAAGACTGACGCCGAGTCTCGCCGCTGCCTGGCGTTCGGTCAACAGCGCCGGGAAGTCGGCTACGTCGCCCATCACGCAACCCCCGGCATTGGCGGCGCTTCTGTTTTCGGCCGCGCATTCCAGCCTTCGATCTGGCGGATTTCGTCGGTCGAAAGGATGTTGTTCCGCACGGCGATGTCGTGCGCTGTCCAGCGCTGCGCGGCATCGCCGCGCAATAGCGACGACATGTCGAATTCGATTGATAGCGTCCGGCGTTCCCTTTCCGAGAAGAGCGCGCGTTTCAATGTTTCTTCGAGTTTTCGCACCCAGGGGCCGAGCGTGTGTTGCGCGAACCAGAGCGATGCGGCGTGACTGTTCGTGAACGTGTTGTGCGTATAATCCTGAATGAGCGGCGGCGGGATCTGGAAGATGCGCGCCATTTCCTCGACGCTGAACCGCCGCGCTGCGAGCATTTCCATATCTTCGGGCGAGGTCGCCATCGTTGAATAGGTGACGCCGCCGCCAGTCAGCAGTAACAGCTTGCCGGCGTTCTTCGGCCCCGCATATCCCTGATCGAGGCGATTGCGGAGGATGTCGACTTCCTCCTGGCCTACATCGCTTTCAATTGAGAGCAGGCCGCTCGGCCGGGCGCTATTTTCGTAAAGCTCCTCGGCGTAACTTTGCATGGTGAGCGCGACGCGCGCCGGCGCCGCGCATCTGGAAAGTCGCGGCCGGCCGATCAATCCGTCATCGCCGCGATCGCGCAGATGAATGACTTCCGAATCGAGAAGACGTTTCGTTTTCGCCGACCCGACGCCGGGCGCCGGCCCTTGGGGCACATCGTAAACGAGCCGGCCATTCGGCAGGATCAGCGGCGTCACGCTGCGCCAGGGATGCGGCCGCAATTCGGTCACGCGCCCGGACCCGCGCTCGGCGCGGATTTCGATGACGCCGTTTCCATTGCCGAGCGCATCGGCGATCAGCCATTCGATGAGATCGCACCAGGACTGATTGGCGTTAGGTCCTTCGCGGATCAGCGTCGCGATCGGGTGCTCTTCAACTTCCTCGCGCCCTTCCGGCGTGCGGCGATAGATCAGCGCCGGAAACGCGGCGATTGCGGAGGAAATCGCATTGATGGCGGCGAGATAGGCGGCGAGGTTTTCCGCGAGCCAGGGCGTGACGTAACGCGCTCCGATCGCTTGAGCGTCCAGCCAGTCGGCCGATCCGCCAGCGAGCGCCGCCCAGGACGGATCAATACCGCGCTTTTCGCGCTTCGGCGCGGGATCAAATGCATCAGCAAGTTTTCTGAGCATGCCCATTATCGCCTCCCGACTGTTTCAAGATATCGGCGAAGGGCGTCGAGGCGCGGCGAAGCCGCACTCGCGGTCGCAGCACCGCCAGCTAGCCGTCCCGGGTCAAGGAAAACCCGTCGCCGCGCCTCAACACTTGTTTCGGCATAGGCGGGCCATGCCGAGACGACTGAAATTTCAAGTAGCTTCGCGCGTTTGACGACTCTGACGTCGCCGTCGCGCGCTTCTTGTTCGACGAAAAACCCGATCGATGCGCCGCCGAGATCGCCGCGTTCGGCGAGTGCAAGCGCATCGCGCCCGGCGCTCGTATCCGGCACGGCGATTTCAAAGGCGAGGCCTTTTTCATCATCATCGAGGGCGAGCGTCTTGCTTCGCGTGCGTCCCAGAACGCGCGAGGGATCATGATCGAGAAGGGCGAGAATATCCCCGCCCTCCCCGGTCGTTTCAGCGAGCGATTCCGAGAAGGCGCCGGCGGCGATCCGCTCGCGGAATGGGCCTAGATCGGCGACGACGCCATATCGCGCCGCGTAACCGACAAGTCGCCGCGCCGATCCGCGATTTTCAAGGCGGATTTCCGCGCGGCGAATTTGCAATTCTGGCGTCGTCATCACTTCTCCCCGTCCTACGGCGCCGGGAAGTCGGTCGCTGCGGCGAAGCTTTCGACATGACGGACGGCGATATCGGCCGTAAGCATGCCGCGCACCGAGATGTTGCCTTTCGAATAGGCCGTCGACTCATACGGATTGACGAGAAGGTCGAAAGCCGACCAGTAGCCGATGAGAAGATCCGACCACTGACCGAAGATGACCGACGTCGTATTCGGCGATCCGGCGACGATCGGCACGAGCGTTGATCGAACCGCGGGATAGTCGGCAAGATTGCCGGGCTCGTCCATGATAAACCGCGAGTCGGTCGAGGCGACGCGCACTGTCGATCGCAGGGTTTTCGCGGCGAGCGGCCGCATCAGGAAGCCGGAACCCTCGGCGTCACCTTCCTCGACAATGTTGATGAGGTCGAGAATATCGGCCCAGCTCGGCGTTCCCGCCATGGAAACGGTCGTATCGAGTCCGGGCTGCGAAAGCACGCCGTCCGGCTCGTTTGAGCCGCCGCCCTTGATCGCCGCGGCGTCAAGCGCCTGGGCGAGAATTTTGGCGAAGTCGTCGCGGATCAATTGTTCGATCGCCGGCGTCGATTGCAGCAGCATATTGCGCGAAAATTCTGTGATAGCGCCAACATGTTTCGGCGTCATCGACACTTTGTCGAATTGGTGATCGCTCGGCGTAATCGCCGCGTTCTCAGCTACCCAGCCTGTCGCCGCACTCGCTTTCAGGCGCGGTATATCGACATTGCCGACGAGGCCGGAAAGCACCGTCGCGCCGAGTTCGCCGGTCACCAGTTTCGCGCGCAGAACGTCGATAAATTGATCGCCGCGAAAATCCGTCGCGATGATATTGGCGCCGGGACCGCCCGCCGGCGCGGCGGTCGTAATGACGCGCTTTTCCAAATCGCGCTGTGTGACGCGGCGATGAAAAACTTCCATTGGGATGGCGATCCCTTGAAATTTTTTCACGCTGCGCTTTTGCAATTCGGCGCTCACTTCGCGTTCGCGGCCATTATCGACATTGAGCCCGGCTGCGCCGGCGATCGCCCGGGTCAGGGAGAAAGCGCGGCATTCCGCCTCAAAATCGCTGTCGCCTTCGCGGCCGATCGGGTGGCCGGCGGCGCGGCGATCCGCTTCGTCGATCAACTCTTGCTTGTCGATCGATTTTTCGACGAGCGTCAGCTCGCCTTTCAGGACTTCAAATCGTTTTTCCTGGGTTTCGCTCGGCGCGCCCGATTCGCCTTCGGGCTTGTCCGCAATCGCTCGCATTTCCGAGACAATCCGGGCGCGCTTTTCGCGAAGCTCTCTCAGCTTCATTTTACGCTCCATCTAAGGGACGGCCGGCGTCATCGCGACGCGGGTAAAACCGTCAGTCTACGGCGGATATTCGGCTTTCAGCCCGGACCCGCCGCGGCCCGATCACGTGGGGGCGACCTAAATTGCCGTAACGCCGGCGCGGCCGCCCCTATCGCCGCCGGCGTCCCGCGCGGCGAATTCAATCATGCGCGACGAGCGCCGCGCGCGTTCTTTATTCGCGGTCGCCGCCAATGCGGCGCCGAAATTCTCGACTCTTTGCAAATCGTCCGGGGTCATCCGGTGCGCAAGGCGCATCGAGGCTTCGAGCGTGATCTGCAGCGCCTTGAACGTCTCGGCCCGGCTCATATCGCTGCGAAATTCGACCTCGATTTTCATTGCAACGACCGCTGCGGCCCTCTCCGCCATTCGGTGAAAGAAACGAAAGCTTCGGCGACAAAATGCGGGGCGCCCATCGCTTGGGCAAGCGCATCAATGTTCGGCGTTTCGCCGGCTTCGATCGCGGCGATCGCATCGGCCATCGCATCCGTGAAGCATGCCGCCCAGAGCGCATCAACGGCGCCGGGCGTACCCAGCCAATCGGCGGCGGCGTTGAATGGGTCACTCGAAATGCCGGTCGATTTTTCGAGGGTGTCGGAAATTTCTAAAGCGCCGATCACGATTCGCCGCCTTCTTTCCCAAGAAGGCCCTCGCGAAAAGCGGCGATGGCGGCGTCCGTTTGGTCGTCTTCGTGAACGAGACTGTTTTCCTCTTCCCACTTCTTCCGGGCGAGCGCGACGCGGAATTTCGCGCGAAAAGCCGCGACGTTTAGGATTTCGATGGAAGGCGTCGGGAAATGGGCGCGCATCATCGCATCGCGATCGCCGGCGGCGTATTCCGCTTCGGTCGGGACGCGCATCATCGACAGCGCACGGTCGATGTCAGGCGTCACGCCGGCTGCAGCCGCACCGCGTTCCCAGATAATCGCAAGATGGTTTGCTTTGGGGGAATTCTCGACCGCACTCAGCGCGTGGCAGGCAACCCCTCCGGCGAGGCGCGGCGGGATGCCCCGTGAGGTCAGCGCCCCATAAACGGACAGCGCAATGAAATCCGCCTCGCCGAACATTCTGCGGGCGCCCGGTCGTGTTTCGGGGGCGCACGGGTAATCCCCCCTTGCGATCGCCTCATTGAGGCGGTCACGATCGACATTTGCCAGCTCGCAAACCTCCGACGCCGATTTCATATTCAACCCCTTGCCTTGACAATAGGTTTGTATTTCTATCCTCTTGCCTCGTCAAGAGCTTTTTTGGAGGCCGAAATGACGACGCTCTACATCGATAAGACCCGTCTGGATGAGTTAGTCCGCGAGCGCGACGAGCGCGAAAAACGGTGGTGGGACGCGCACCCCTCATCGCTCGACTATTCACCGGAAGCTTATGTCGCGGGTCACCAATGGGCCGCGACGGAAGCGCCATGGATCGATTTGGAGAAGACCTTCATTGCCCGATTTGCAGCGGAGAATCTGGCGCTCCAGCCTATCTCATATGCAAATGATGCGCTTGGGCCGTTCGCCATCGCTGCGGCGCGGTGCGGTCTCATCGACGCTCGAAAGGGCTATGCGGACTTATCCGATAACGAAAGACGATCGCTTCGACTTTTCATCGACGGCGCGCACGGCATCGCGCTTCTCGTAATCAAAAACGCTGAATGGGCGGTAGCCGATATACGATAGAGTGTTCCTCACACCTCGAGCGAGAGCCCGCAACCTACAGCTTCGGCTGCCTGCCATTTGATTCTCGCGATTGCTCAGCGGCGGACGAAAATACTGGTTGGCCAGAACTTTTCGCCACAGCCTTAAAAAAAATTCGAGTCAGGAATCCCGTGTCACGCCATTCTATAACTCGTTGAAATTATTGGGTAGGAGTCGCAATTTCGGGCCACATATTCAGTCCCAAGATCCGGGCCGCGGGCCACAAACGGATTGCCTAGGGGTGAAATTTCCTTCACTGGTCAGTTGTAGGATGTATCCTATACGGAAACGCCCCCCGGTGTTGGATTTCCGGAGGGCGCCTGAACGCAAGCGGTTTCGATGTTGACCGGCCAGGGTCTGGGCCCCTTTTGGAAGGGGGCCCACATCGATTCGGCCCGCACGTTCAGGGCTATGGGGAAAAACGCCGACTGTAAAGGGACGTGTTTTCCAATTCATACAAAGGCGAAAGATTCGCCCAATATCCTCAAGCGCTTAGCCTTCGTTTTTTCTCTCACATAAAAAATAAATCGCGCGGAATTCTGTCGCGATCGCACGACCGCCGGCTAAGATCGCGACCGCGCCGATTCGATATCTTCAGTGCGTTGATCTCAAAGGCTTTTTCGAGTCGCGGAAATAGCCGGTTATCGAACATCACCGAAAGCGCATTCGAAAGACCTTCCGTTCGCTGAAAAACTCCAGGGAATGGAAAAAAAATCTGCGGATGTTGGGGGCGTGGGTCGCCTCATTGCTCAGCAGAGAAAGATTTTTATTCGCGTCAGTCGATTTGTTCCCCACGGATCCATTTCGCCGACTTGTCACCTTCATGCATGGTCAAATCGATTCGTTTGCCTGTATTAGTCCCTAGATATGGATAGCCGGCAGCAATCAACATCGGAAATATGCGCCTCAGATCTCCCGATGTACCCGTGCTTACAATCTTGGTGCTCCATATTTGAAGTTGCCGGTCGCTCTCCCTGTATTCCGCCAAGTCATAAGCTTCGATTCGGGCAAATCGAAAAAAGGTCGTCACTGAACCTACATGAGTCGAATATCCAGTTACCCCATAACTAGGGGTGTAAGTCGTATTGGCAGATATTGTCGTCGAGTTTCCATATGAATATGCCGTCCCCGTCGTTGTCGACGACGAAACCCCGGTTTGTCCGTATACTGGGAGAGAGTAAGTATACTGCTGGGTTTGCGGATCGCTGATACCGTAGGAAAGCACAACCGCCAAATCTGCCGTTTCGAAAGAATCAGCCGGAACATAGCCTTTTTCAGCTAGCGCCTTCGCTAGATAGGCAGAATATTCTTTATACTGAAGATCATCAAAATTGCCGTCTTCATTTCCGGGCAACATCAAATAAGTTCGAAACTGCTTTGGTGAAGTCGCCGCGATGGAATCAACAGATACATAAAATGGTGTTGCACAAGCTGTAATAGACACTGCAAACAAAGCCGAAATCAAGACTCTCAACATTTCTATTGCCCCCTTCTTGACTACCATAGAGCGCACAATTCCAAACATGCGCGAAGTCTTTGCAAACTATAGGGAAAATTTAAGTACGCAAGACTTTTGCATGTTTTTGGCTTTTGCTCACTCCATGAAACGTTTCTTGTCAGCTCAATCGGCTCACGCCGCACCCCGCACCTCCGGGCGCACCCATGCCGGGCAAGGTTCGCCCCGTTCCCGCGCTTCGCGTATCGCCCTCGCCTCCATGGGCGAAGCCAAGGGCCCTCGCTGCGGTCGCCGCTCGCGCCTCGGCGCATCGGCGATAACCGTGTCCATCATCGCCGTTGCGCGCTGTTCGCCGGCTGTATCGCCATAGGATCGCAATCGGCCGATCACGCGTCGCAATCGGTCGACGCCCTCGCCCGCATCAATGTCACCGCTCAGCGCTGCGCGCGCCGCTCGCTCGGCGTCCGCCATCACGTTCGGCGGCGCCGCAGTTGCTTTTCCTTCCAAAGCCAACGCTTCGCGTAATCTATTCTTCCCTTCGGGAAATATATTACACGGCGTATCGCCTTGATTCGGCGGCGCTTTCCGATTCTCGCTGTTACCGATCGGACTATTTTCGGTAACAGTGCTGCTACCGATCGCCCCGGCCTCACCGGTAACCGCATTGCTACCGGTCGCCCCATTATCGGTAACAGTATCGCTACCGGTCTTGACCGGGCGCGGCGGCGTAGGGCGAACGCCCGACCGACCATCGCCGCGCATTACCGCCGCGTCCTCGTCGCTGTAAATTACCCGATAGACCGCAAGGCGGCCGTTCATCGGATTGCGTTCAACACTGATGTAGCGGGCGTCTCGCAAGCGGCCAATCGACCGCGCGACCGCCTTTGCATGAAGGCTTGTTATTGATGCGAGGCGAGTATGCGAGGCGTAGCATCCGGTTCCGTTGCTACCGAACCGATCATGCGATGCGATCGCCATCAAGACGCGCAAATCTGCGCCGCTGAGCGCAGGATCGCCCATGGCGCGAGCCGGAACCGGCGAATAAATCGGACGCTCAGGCATTGCTGGCGACCCCCTGGCGCGTAATCATCAAATTTACCGATGACCCGATCGTCGCTCGCGTTTCCGGGTCGGCGATCAGCCAGCCGATCCCTCCAAGCGCCCTTTCTAGATCGCCGAATCTGACGCCGAAAATCGCCTCGAAGTCAGGGCCCGCGCCAGAAGGATGCGCCGCCTCAAGAATTTCGAACCCGACGCCGTAGAGCGTTTGCAAATCGCCTTTGATGACGGCGGCGGAGGCAATCGCGTCGCCGCCGGTTATCGCAATCTCCGCGAGCTTTTTGTGCGCATTTATTAACGCCGTGACGACTTCGCGCGCTTGCGCAACAGTCGAAATTGCTGCACAAAAATCGACGGCAGGATCTGACACCCTGCCGAAATCTTCTTGTTGCGAAGGCCCGCCATCTCCCCCGGCGGGCTTTCGTTTTTTCTCAGCGTGCGAATTAAAGTCGATTACGGTGCTGCGTGTGCCTTCTGACACGCTGCTAACACGCTCCATTAGCTATCTCCTTGTTTTTTCGGAGTGCTAAAGACGCGTAGCGAACCTTTAAGCCCTTGGATTTCCTTGTTTTTGTCGGTGTTCACACCGTAGGGGTCACAGGTTCGAACCCTGTCGCGCCCACCATAAACCGC
>CALKYG010000053.1 GCA_938003575.1 uncultured Alphaproteobacteria bacterium | reverse complement strand
GCGCCGGTCAATCCTTTCAGGAAGCAGATGACGAACACAAACGCCTCCGCCACCATTCTCCCGGTTGAAGACGCAGGGAATAACTCCGTAGCCGTCATCGGCGGAGGACCCGCGGGGCTGACCGCCGCTTACGAACTCCAGAAGCATTCCAAGGGAAGCCATAAGGCGGTTGTCTTCGAAGCGTCGGATCAGGTCGGCGGCATTTCACGGACCGCAATGTACAAAGGCTTCCGTTTCGACATCGGCGGCCATCGCTTTTTCACGAAGGTGAAAGAAGTTGAAGCGCTTTGGCACGAGGTTGGCGGCGAGGACTTCATTCTCCGTCCCCGCATGAGCCGCATCTACTACCGCGGCAAGTATTATGATTATCCGCTGAAAATCTTCAACGCGCTTTCAAATATGGGGCCGGTTGAAGCAATTCAAATTATGCTCAGCTATTTCAAATGGCAGGTGAGCCCGTTCAAGGAAGAAGAGAATTTTGAGCAGTGGGTGACCAATCGCTTTGGACGCCGCCTGTTCCAGCATTTCTTCAAATCCTATACGGAGAAGGTTTGGGGGATCCCCTGCACCGAAATCCGCGCGGACTGGGCTGCCCAGCGCATCAAGAATTTGTCGCTGACTAAGGCCGTATTGAACGCGCTGACGGGCGCAAATGATACGACCAGCTTGATCGAAGAATTCGAATATCCGCGCCTCGGCCCCGGCCAAATGTGGGAGCGGTTTCAGGAAAAGGTGCGCGCCCAGGGCGGCGAAGTGCGAATGCAGAGCGCTGTCACCAAGGTCATTCGCAACGGCAATCGGGTCGAAGCGATTGAAGTTGTGGACTATTCAGGCTCCAAACAGCGCAGCTACCGCCTCCGCGCCGACCACTTCGTCAATTCCATGGCGATCAAAGACCTTATCCATGCGTTTGATCCGCCGCCGCCGCCGCATGTCGTCCGCGCGGCTGATCGGCTGAAATATCGTGACTTCCTGATCGTCACCCTGATCCTCGATCACCCGGATCCGTTCCCGGATAACTGGATCTACATCCATTCGCCGGAAGTCCAGGTCGGCCGGATTCAGAATTTCCGCTCGTGGTCGCCGGACATGGTTCCGGATCCAGGCAAGGCCTCGATCGGACTGGAATTCTTCTGTCATGAAGGCGACGGCCTTTGGACCAGCAATGACGAAGACCTGATCAAGCAAGCCGCGCGCGAGCTCGAGTATCTTGGCCTCGCCAAGCAATCGAACGTCGTCGACGGCACTGTTATTCGCCAGCCGAAGGCTTACCCGGTTTACGACGGCGAATACCGGGAGGCGCTGGATATCGTCCAGAACTGGATTCTGGAACTCGAGAATTTCCAGACTGTCGGCAGGAACGGCATGCACAGATACAATAATCAAGACCATTCCATGCTGACGGCCTTGCTTGCGGCGCGGAATATTCTCGGCGAGGAGCACGATCTCTGGAACGTCAACGTCGAACGCTCCTATCATGAAGACTTCACCGTCGCCGAGAAGGGCAAGGCACAGGAGATAAAGGCGGAGCGCGAGAAAGCCCGATCAAGCGCGGCCGCATAATCTGAATCGGCGGCTTAAGCGCTTGGGCATGAACAATGGGGAGAAAGCGCTGCGCGAGCGGCGCTTTTTTTCACATTCGCGCCGAAGGATCTTGGACCGCGCGATTCAACTTCACAGGCGGGGAGCGACTGCAGTCGTCGCACCGATGTTCGCTCCTTACTGACAATCTCCCTGCTCCGGAGCGGGCGTGTATCTCACAATCGCCGACGGCCTTGGCGGCGCAATGACGCGCTTTAAGGCGTCGCCGCCGATTCCGAGACGCTGAAAGAACTCGCGAACATATGACTTGTTCAGCACCTCTTGCCTGACGAGCGTTGATTTCCGCCCGTTTGGCAGAGCGGCCCTGTGATTTTCAAAAAACAAGGCGCAAGGCGGCGGCACATCAGCGGCAATAATCTTTTTTTCTGCATCCGTGCTTGAAACGCCTTCAAGCGCCATCAATGCATAAGCCCGGCGCGCCGTGCCGCTGTCCGTGAATATCGGCTCGCTGGAACGGGAGGCGTAAGTCACGAGAAACCGCGCCTCGTTGTAATAATTCAGAATCTTAAAATCGCCGACCGCAAGATTTCCAAAATAGACGAAAACGGCCGCCGCGATCGCAGTCGCCTTTTCGAACGTCCGCGATATCTCCACAATGCCAATCGCCGTCGTCAGCAACGCAGCATATGAAAGAACCGGGTAATAATGCGGCATTGCCTGGTAAAACAGGTATCCGCAAAGCGCCATCCCGACGAGACCGGCAAAGGCAAAGCAGATCAATGTCCGACGGCGCAGATCGCTTCCTCCGAAGATCTTCCGCCTAAACAAGACGGCCAGAAAGACAGAGATCATCACAAACGGCCCGACAAATGGGGCGGTCAGGGTATCCGTCACAGGTCTTGTCAAATGTCGCCACAACGGAAACCGATCATCCGCGAAGCTGACCAATGTAGGTCCTCCACGCCGGTGGCCGAGATCAATTATGTACCGATGGAATGGATCGCCTGTCGCGATGTAATAAAAGATGAGCTCGCCAGCCAGAATAACGCCAAAGCCCAGAGACACCGCAACCGCAGCGACCAAGCGGCCATTGCGCTGCATCAGAGCGATGATGCCGAGCGCCGCCGGAATGTAAACCGCGGATTCCCGTAGGGTCCAGGCAAGTCCGCAAAAGACTCCCGACGAAAAAAAATAAGCGGATGACGCCCGCGACCTGCCGGCAAGCAAAAAAAGCCAGATTGCCAATGCAGCAAAGAAAATTTCGGCGCCGTATACGTCAATCTGAGTGTGAATGGCTATG
>CALKYG010000052.1 GCA_938003575.1 uncultured Alphaproteobacteria bacterium | reverse complement strand
ATGCGCGCCGCCATCCGATGGCGTGCTGCTTTTCCAATTACAAGCAGCATTTCGCTAGAGGCCAGAACTTCTCATACGGGCAGCGCCGCATGGCCGACTACTATCGCGAGTATGTGCTTTTGATGAAGCATTTCGATCAGGTTGAGGAAGGCGCCGTCCACCGAGTCATTCATGAGAGACTGGTCGAAAAGCTTGAAGTCGAGGTGCGCGCAATGCTCGAGTACATCGGCGTCCCCTTCGAGGAGGCCTGTCTGCGCTTTTACGAAACCGACCGTCCTGTCCGGACGGCGAGCTCGGAGCAGGTGCGCAGACCGATCTTCACGGAGGGCCTTGACCACTGGAAGAATTTCGAGCCATGGCTCGGGCCGATGAAAGAAGCTCTTGGCGACGTTTTGACAGCCTATCCGCACGTTCCCTGACGCACCCGCGGAAAGTGCAGCTATTGCGCCACAGGGGGCATGGAATCGACCTGTCGTGATCACAGTAATTGTCGCGCTCGGCGGTTCGCGTTAGCCTTCACGCCGAGGGCTGTTCCGGCGCCGCCGGTCGGCGCGCGCGGAGCTTTTGAAGGGAGTTATTATGGCTGCAATTTTCAAGGCGCCCGGACGGGCGGTTGTCAGGACGACGCTGCTGGCGTCGACGATGCTGACGATGGCGGGGCCCGCACTCGCGCAAGTCGACGAAATTGTCGTGACATCGCAAAAGCGCGCCGAAAGTCTGCAGGACGTGCCGATTTCAGTCCTTGCCTTCGGCACGGAGAAACTTGAGCAACTCGAAGTTTCGGCATTCGACGATTACGCCAAGTTCCTGCCCAGCCTTTCCTTCCAGTCGACAGGTCCCAATTCGACAAACGTCTATTTCCGGGGCGTCGTCTCCGGCGGCGACGGCAACCATTCCGCCTCCCTTCCCTCGGTCGGCATTTACCTCGACGAACAGCCGGTGACGACGATCCTCGGATTTCTGCCGGTGCATATTTACGACATCGAGCGGGTTGAAGGCATCGCGGGGCCGCAAGGCACGCTCTATGGCGCATCGGCGCAGTCGGGCGTCGTGCGCATCATCACCAACAAGCCCGATCCCAGCGAATTCGCCGCCGGTTACGATCTTGAAGTGAACGCCGTTCAGCATGGCGACATCGGCTATCAGTTCGAAGGCTTTGTGAACCAGCCGCTGTCCGAGAACGCCGCCATCCGCCTTGTCGGCTGGTACAAGAAAGACGCCGGCTATATCGACAATGTTCTGACGGGCCGCATCTTCCCGGGAACCATCAGCCCCAACTGGCCAGGTCTGACGCCGATCCTCAAAGACAACGCCAATCTCGTCGAGGACAATTTCAATGATGTCGAGACTTACGGCGCGCGCGCCGCGCTGAAAATCGACCTCAACGAAAACTGGACGGTGACACCGACGATCCTCGCACAAAAGCAGGAATCAAACGGCATTCATTTCTATGATCCGGATTCCGGCGATCTCAAAGTCAGCCGCTTCGAGCCTGAATTCAGCAATGACAAGTTCATCCAGGGCGCCATGACTATTGAAGGCAAGATCGGCGATTTCGATCTCGTCGTCGCCAGCTCCTATCTGCGCCGCCAGATCGATTCCAATTACGATTACACTGATTACGCCTATTATTACGACGCGCTCTATCAGTATTACGACTCGCTTTACGGGCCGGGCTCGACCAATTTTGCGACCTATTTCTACGACAACGCCTACAATAATATCGACTTTTCGCAATTCTATCAGGGCGATGATTCCTACGGCAAATACGCGAATGAAGTGCGCGTTTCATCGCCGCAGGACAAACGCTTCCGCTTCGTCGCCGGCTTCTTCCAGAACCGCCAGCGGCACAATATCCACCAGCAATATTTCATCCGGAATCTCAACGACGCGCTGGAAGTGCCCGGGCATCCCGACACGGTCTGGCTCACCGAACAGAGGCGCGTCGACAAGGATCTCGCCTTATTTACGGAGATGGAGTTCGACCTGACTGATCGCCTCACCTTCATCGGCGGCGTCAGGGGATACAAATACAACAACTCATTGATCGGATTTAACGGTTACGGCGCTGGATTCTCCGGATCCACGGGCGAGGCCGCTTGCTTCGCGCCGGCGAGCGTCCCGGACTCGCCGTGCACGAACCTCGACAGCACGATCAAGAACACCGGCGAGACGCACAAAGTCAGCCTCACCTACGATCTCGACGACACGAAGATGGTCTACGCAACCTGGTCGACCGGCTTCCGTCCAGGCGGCGCCAACCGCAGAACGCCGTTGCCGCCTTATCTCGAAGACAAATTGAAAAACTACGAGGCCGGATTCAAGACGTCTTGGGCGGACAACACCTTCGTTCTCAACGGCGCGGCCTTCTACCAGAAGTGGGACAATTTCCAGTTCCCGATCCTTGGATTGAACGGCCTCACGGAAGTTCAAAATGCGGCGTCCGCTCGCATTTACGGTTTTGAAGCCGACATGACCTGGGCGCCGAATGACCGCTTCACGCTGAACGGCGCGATGTCGATAATCGACGCCGAGCTGTCTGAGAATTTCTGCGGCTTCAATGTCAATGGCGCGCCATTCACCGCTTGCCCCGCCGCGGTTGACGACCCGGCGACGCTCGGCGATGAGACGGCCCCGCCCGAAGCGCCGAAGGGAACGCCATTGCCGGTCGTGCCGAAATTCAAGGGCACGGTCACTGCACGATATGAATTCCCGATCGGCCAGATGATGGGCCATCTGCAAGGATCGGTCAGCGGACAGACGCACTCGCCGTCCAATCTTCTGGTCGTCGACCAGGGGATCATCGGCGATCAGGAAGGGTTCGCCCTTGTCGACTTCTCGGTCGGCGTCCGTCAGGACAACTGGAAAGCCGTCCTGTTCGTCACCAACGCGTTCGACGAGCGGCCGAACCTGCAGAGCTTTGTCGCCTGCGCGATCACGACCTGCGGCATCACCGGACCCGGCGGCAATACCGGCGTCTACAACAGCACGGCGCAGCCGCGCACAATCGGCCTCAGATTCGGTCAGTCCTTCTGATCTGACAGCTGAAACGACTTGATCG
>CALKYG010000051.1 GCA_938003575.1 uncultured Alphaproteobacteria bacterium | reverse complement strand
CACGGGAAATTCCGGTCGCTCAAATGGGCGGTGATGGTTGCGACGCTGTCGGTCTATTACCTTTTGCCGTGGATCCGCTGGCCGCGCGGCGCCGGCGAGCCCGATCAGGCGGTGCTTGTCGATTTTCCGGGCAGGCGCTTCTATTTCTTCTTCATCGAGATCTGGCCGGATGAACTTTATTACTTGACGGGGCTCCTCATCCTGGCGGCGCTGGCGCTGTTTCTCGCGACGTCGATGTTCGGCCGGATCTGGTGCGGCTACGCCTGCCCGCAGACGGTGTGGACCGATCTTTACATCGCGGTCGAACGGCTCGTCGAAGGCGACCGGAACAAACGGATCAAGCTTTCAAAGGCGCCGTGGAGCGTAGAAAAGGCCGGCAAGAAAGCGTTGAAGCATTTCCTGTGGATCGCAATCGCCGCAGCGACAGGCGGCGCGTGGGTGTTCTATTTTCACGACGCGCCGACGATCCTTCCGCAGCTCTTCACGGGGGCGGCGCCGGGATCGGCCTATCTCTTCATCGGGCTTTTGACGTTCACCACCTATATGCTCGCCGGTTCGATGCGCGAACAGGTCTGCACCTACATGTGTCCGTGGCCGCGCATTCAGGCGGCCCTCACCGACGCTGAAACGCTCGAAGTCACATACAAATACGATCGCGGAGAACCGCGGGGACCGCACAAGAAGGGCCAATCATGGGAAGGACGCGGCGATTGCGTCGATTGCAACGCCTGCGTCGCCGCCTGCCCCATGGGCATCGACATTCGCGACGGCGCGCAGCTTGAATGCATCAATTGCGCGCTCTGCATCGACGCCTGCGACGAGACGATGAAAAAGGTCGGCCGGCCGACCGGCCTCATCGCCTATGACACCGACAGGAATATCAGCCGCCGTCAGGCCGGCCAGCCGCCGCAGATCCGGCTGATCAGGACCCGGACGATCCTTTACGCCGTCCTGATCGCCGCTGTCGGCGCCGTGATGCTGCTCGGCCTTTCGTTCCGCTCGACGCTTGAAGTCAACGTCCTGCGCGACAGGACCCCGCCATTCGTCAGGCTCTCCGACGGCTCGATCCGCAACGCCTATACGGTCAAGATCATCAACAAGGCGAACGCCGCGCGCGATTTCAAGATCACGGTCGACGGCCCGGACGGCCTCGTCGTTTCCTCGGTCGGCGAGAAGGCTGAGGACAATTCGCTGACCGTCACTGCGGATGGCGACGGCCTTCGCACCGTGCGGATCTTTGTCACCGTGCCGCCCTCGGCGTTGATGCGCGCATCCGGAGAGTTGACAATCGCGGTTGAAGACGCGGCCGGCGGCGAGCGGGTCGAGAACCGGACCGCCTTCATGAAGGACCGGACATGAGCGCAAAATCATTCAAGCTGAATGGGAGACACGTTCTCGCCGTCCTGGTCGGCTTTTTCATGACCGTGATCGCCGCCAACGCGATCTTCATCACACTGGCGATCAAAAGCTTTCCGGGAGAACAGGAGAAGAAATCCTATCTGCAAGGCCTCGCCTATAATGAGCGCATCGCCGAGCGGGAGGCGCAGGCGGCGCTCGGATGGAGCGCGAGGCTGGCGAGGTCTGAGATCATCGGCGACGAGGGGGTAATCGAGCTGGAGTTTGCCTCCGCTAACGGGGCGCCGGTGGCGGGACTAGCGCTCACCGGATTGCTCGCGCGCCCGGCGAGCCGCAACAGTGATGCGCCGCTTGTATTCGAGGAAGTCGAACCCGGCCGCTACCGTGCGACGGCGCCGGAAATTTCTCCCGGCGCCTGGAGACTCTCGGCCGCCGCGACCAGCGCGCGCGGCGAAAAGTTCCGGTTGGAAAAAAGATTGCTGCTTCAATGACGGCGACTGCACTTTCAGCGGCGCTTGGCTGCCCGAGCGGGCTTGAGCCGCCGGCTGAAGGACACATCATCGACCCCGCGCCGTTCGTCCGGCGCGCGAACGGGCTCGCCCGCCTTGATCTTGCGGTCTTCGGCGCGAAATGCGCCGGGTGCATCCGCAAAATCGAAAGTTCGATGAGCGCGCTTCCTGAAATGCAGTCGGCGCGCCTCAATCTTTCCACCGGCAGGCTCTCTCTCCTCTGGAAAGACGGAGCGTTCACGCCGCGATTGATCTCGGAACGCCTCGACGCGCTCGGCTATCGTTCCGCGCCGTTCGATCCGGAAGCTGCGGAAAAGGAAAGCGACGCCGAAGGCCGGCGGCTGTTGCGCGCGCTCGCCGTCGCGGGCTTTGCGACAGCAAATATCATGCTGCTCTCCGTGTCCGTGTGGGCGGGCGGCGGCGAGATGGGGCCGGCGACAAGGGAGTTGCTGCATTGGGTGTCGGCCGTGATTGCGATTCCGGCCGCACTCTTTTCCGGACGGACCTTCTTCGCCTCCGCCTACGCAGCGCTTGCGAAAGGTCGCGCCAACATGGATGTGCCGATTTCTCTCGGCGTCATCCTCGCCTTGTCGATCTCCCTCTATGAATTTTTTGCGGGCGGCGAGCACACCTATTTCGACGCAGCCGTCATGCTGCTCTTCTTCCTCCTCATCGGCCGCTATCTCGACCATCGGCTTCGACTGCGCGCGCGCGCCGCGGCGCGCGATCTTCTCGCCCTTCAGGCCGTCACGGCGAGCCGCATCGGCGCGGACGGCGTTCTGACCTCGGTAGCGGCGAGGGATATCGCGCCGGGCGACCGTCTGATGCTGGCGCCCGGCGACCGCGTCCCGGTCGACGGCGTCGTTGAGGAAGGCTCATCGGCGCTCGACATGTCGCTTGTGACCGGCGAAAGCGCGCCCGTGCGGGTCGGCGAAGGAGCGCTGCTGCACGCAGGCGTCCTCAATCTGACCGGGCGCCTCACCATGCGCGCCGTCAAAACGGCCGACGACTCACTGGTCGCCGATCTGACGCGCCTGATCGAAGCCGGCGAGCAATCCAAAAGCCGCTACATTCGCCTCGCCGACAGGGCTGCGGCGCTGTACGTGCCCGTCGTCCACTCGCTCGCGCTTGCGACGTTTCTCGGCTGGTATTTCATCGGCGACGCCGGCCTTCGAACGTCCTTGATGAATGCTGTCGCGCTGCTCATCATCACCTGTCCTTGCGCCCTTGGACTTGCGGCGCCGGCGGTTCAGGTCGTTGCAACCGGAAGGCTCTTTCGCTCAGGCGTGCTGGTGAAGTCGGGCGACGCTCTTGAAAGGCTCGCCGAAGTCGACACGGTGATCTTCGACAAGACAGGCACGCTGACCTTCGGCAAGCCGCGCCTTTCGAACCGCGACGCGATTGCAGACGACCTTCTGACGGCGGCCGCATCGCTCGCAAGGATCAGCCGTCATCCGCTTTCGCGCGCCATCGTCGCTGAAGCCGGCCCCGGAAAGGCCGCGCCCGATGCGGTCGAGACCCCCGGCGAAGGCGTTGAGGGAACGATCAACGGCGTTCGCGCCCGGCTGGGAAAGGCGGCGTTCGCCGGCGCCGCCGCGGGCGATGACGGCTTGCAGGAAGCCTGGTTCAGGCTCGGCGACGGTCCAGCCGTCCGGCTGACATTCGAGGACGCCATAAGGCCCGATGCGGCCGGCGCCGTGCTCGCGCTCAAAAATCTCGGCCTCAAGATCGAGATGCTCTCCGGCGACACGGAATCCGCGGCCGCGACAGTCGCCGCGGCGACCGGCGTCGATCGCTGGCGCGCCGGCGTTTCGCCCAGGGAAAAAATAGCGCGCATCGAGGAGCTTAGGGCGCAAGGCCGAAAGATTGCGATGGTCGGCGACGGGCTGAACGACGCCCCCTCGCTTGCGGGAGCTGACGCCTCCTTGTCGCCGGGCACGGCGGCCGACGCGAGCCAGGCGGCGGCCGATTTTGTCTATCAGGGCGACAGCGTCGGGCCGATCACGGACGCCGTGCGGGTGTCGCGATCGGCGCGCCGGCGCGTTGTCGAAAATTTCTGTTTCGCCGCGCTCTACAACGCTTGCGCGGTGCCGCTTGCGGCGATGGGCCT
>CALKYG010000050.1 GCA_938003575.1 uncultured Alphaproteobacteria bacterium | reverse complement strand
GGCGCATGACAAGCTCAATGCGATGCGCGGCATCGCGGACGCTTTCGCCTCCCTCGTCGACGAGCGGCTGAAAGGCTGACCTTGGGCGCGATCCCCTTCGTCAAGGAACTTGACTTTGACTATGGACGGGCGGACCGCCTCTCGCCGCTCATCCGCCGGGTCATCTGCAACAATCCGGGGCCGTTCACTTATACGGGAAGCGGGACCTACATCATCGGGAATGAGCGCGGCGATGTCGCCGTCGTCGACCCGGGTCCGTTGAACGAGGCTCATCTCGACGCGCTGGTTGGGGAGATTGGAAAGGCGCGCGTCAGCGACATCCTCATCACGCACACGCATTCCGATCATTGCGGCGGGGCGAGGGCTTTCGCCGCGCGCGTCGGCGCGCCGATCCGCGGCGCCGGCGCACATCCTGTTCGCGAAAAGAGTGTCGACGCGCCGGCGCTCGACGAGGGCGCGGATTACGCTTTCAGACCGGACGTCTTGTTGAACGACGGCGACAAAATCACAGGCGACGGCTGGACAGTCGAGGCCGTCGCAACGCCAGGCCACCTTTCAAATCACGTCTGTTTCGCCTTGCGCGAAGAGCGCGCGCTCTTCACAGGCGACCATATCATGGGATGGGCGACGACTGTCATCGCTCCGCCTGACGGCGACATGGGCGCTTACTTTGAAAGCCTTGAAAAGCTGCTCGCGCGCGATGATGAGATCTACTACCCGACGCATGGCGCGCCCGTCGCGAATCCAAAACCTTTCGTGCGCGCGATCAGAACCCATCGGCGCATCCGCGACGGACAAATCCTCGATCAGCTGAAAAAGGGCCGCACGACCATCCGCGAGATAACCGGTGCGATTTACGCCGACATCGACAAGCGGCTGCATAAAGCGGCGGCGCTCAATGTCTATGCGCACCTGATCCGCCTTGTGAAGATCGGCGCCGCCGAATGTGCGGGCGAACCGTCGCTTGCCGCCGATTATCGATTCCGCGGCTAGTGTGGCGGATCAGGAGTTCGCACTGCAGCCCCCGCGAGTGAGGATGCGAACTTCGGATTCGGGACACTGGATCAGGGATAGAGCCGCTCGGTCATCCATCCGTCGCCCGACCGCCTGAACTGAAGGCGGTCATGCAGACGGAAGGGACGGTTCACCCAAAATTCAATCTGAACCGGCGACAGGCGATAGCCGGACCAGTGATCGGGCCGCGGAACTTTGCCGAGACCGAAGCGCGCCGCTTCGCGCGCAACGGCTTTCTCGAGCGCGAAGCGGCTCTCAAGGGGACGCGACTGCTTGGACGCCCAGGCGCCGATCTGAGAGCCGCGCGCGCGCGTTGCAAAATAGGCGTCGGCCTCGTCCGCTCCGACTGGCGCGACCGGGCCCCGGAAACGGACGACGCGGCGGATGGATTTCCAGTGAAAGCAGATCGCCGCCTTCGGATTTACGGCAAGTTCCCGTCCTTTTGCGCTTTCCGTATTGGTGAAGAAGGTCAGACCCGCAGCGTCGATGTCTTTGAGGAGCACCATGCGGACATTGGGCAGCCCGTCCGCGTCGACGGTCGCAAGCGCCATCGCGTTGGCGTCGTTCGGCTCCTTCTTTTTCGCAAGATCAAACCATTCGGCGAAGAGTGCGAGCGGGTCCTCGCGAGTGAAGACATCTCCCTGGTCCTCGTCGACCGCGAAGGCCTCGGCCGAGGGACTTGGCGGGATGATCGAATTTCGGGTCATGGGGCGGTCCGGCGTTTTCCAATCGACAACGGATCGTTCTATAGGATCAGTCACAGGATTGGTAACGGGAAGACGCGCGGGGCGCTGAATGTCGCACAACACTTACGGCCATCTTTTCCGCGTGACGACCTGGGGCGAGAGCCACGGGCCCGCGATCGGCTGCGTGATTGACGGCTGCCCGCCCGGCATTCCGCTTTCTCCTGCAGATATCCAGTCGGCGCTCGACCTCAGGAAACCGGGCGCCTCGAAATTCGTGACGCAGCGGCGCGAACCGGACGAAGTCAAAATCCTTTCCGGCGTCTTTGAGGATGATCGCACCGGCGGGCCGAAAACGACCGGAACGCCGATCAGCCTGCTCATCGACAATGTCGACCACCGCTCGAAGGACTATTCCGACATCCGCGACAAATACCGGCCCGGTCACGCGGACTTCACCTACGACGCCAAATACGGGTTTCGCGATTATCGCGGCGGCGGACGTTCGTCCGCGCGGGAAACGGCGTGCCGCGTGGCGGCGGGCGCCGTCGCGCAGAAAATTCTCGACAGCCTTATCGGCGGCGTCGTCATCCGCGGCTGCCTCGTCCAGATGGGCGGGACGAAAATCGACCGCAGCCGGTTCGATTGGGAAGAAGCCCGCCGCAATCCGTTCTGGTCGCCGGATGCGGTCGCGGCCGAGGAATTTGAAGAAGCGCTCGAAAAAGCGCGCAAGACCGGGTCGTCGCTCGGCGCGATTGTTGAAATCGTCGCCTCCGGCGTGCCGGCGGGACTGGGCGCTCCGGTTTACGGCAAGCTCGACGCGGACCTTGCCGCAGCCATGATGTCGATCAACGCCGTCAAGGGCGTCGAAATCGGCGCCGGCATGCGCGCCGCCGAACTCACCGGCGAGGAAAACGCTGATGAAATCCGGATGAAGCGAAGGAGACCGTATTTCCTGACGAACAACGCCGGCGGCGTCCTTGGCGGCATTTCGACCGGACAGGATGTTGTTGTCCGTTTCGCTGTCAAGCCGACATCGTCGATCCTGTCGCCGCGCCGGACCGTGACACGAGACGGCGCCGAAACGGAAATCTCGACGAAGGGGCGCCATGACCCCTGCGTCGGGATCAGGGCCGTGCCGGTCGGCGTCGCCATGATGGCTGCGACGCTCGCTGATCATGCGCTGCGCCATCGGGCTCAATGCGGATTAT
>CALKYG010000049.1 GCA_938003575.1 uncultured Alphaproteobacteria bacterium | reverse complement strand
GCACGGCGGCGAACTGATTCCGGAAAATGGGTTTGATCGTGCGAAAGTCTATGAATGGCTATTCTGGGAGCAATACAGCCATGAGCCATATATCGCCGTGCGCCGCTTTCAGAAGCGTTATCTCGGCAAGGCGGATGAGGAGCTTGATCCAAAACTTCTCGAACGCGGCCTATCCGCTCTGACAAGAATGGAAAAGCAGCTGTCGGCGAGCGACTGGGCCGTGGGCGACGGCCTTACGATCGCCGACATTGCGCTCGTCGCCTATACGCGCTTCGCCGATGAGGGAGGTTTTGATCTTAATGCATTTCCAGCTGTCAAAGCCTGGGTTGCGCGCGTTGAGAACAAACTTTCCATTGGAGCGCGCTGATGTATCGCTATGACGAATTCGATGAGAGGATTGTACGCGAACGCGTCGCTGAATTCCGCGGCCAGGTCGCGCGCCGCCTTTCTGGCGAACTGTCGGAGGAAGAATTCAAGCCGCTCCGCCTGATGAACGGCCTCTATCTGCAGCTGCACGCCTATATGTTGCGCGTCGCCATTCCTTATGGCGCGCTTACGTCGCGGCAGATGCGGCAGCTCGCGATGATCGCAAGGAAATACGACAAGGGCTACGGGCATTTCACAACGCGCCAGAATATTCAGTTCAACTGGCCTGCGCTGATCGATGTGCCCGACATTCTTGACGACCTTGCCGATGTCGAAATGCATGCGATTCAGACATCGGGAAACTGCATCCGCAACGTAACATCGGATCCCTACGCCGGCGCTGCAGAGGGCGAAGTAGACGATCCGCGGATTTGGGGCGAAGTAATCCGTCAATGGTCGAGCCTGCATCCAGAGTTTTCGTTCTTGCCTCGCAAGTTCAAGATTGCAGTCACGGCGAACAGCGCCGACCGCGCGGCGATCAAAGTTCACGACATCGGCCTCAGGCTCTATCGCAATGATGAAGGCGATCGCGGGTTTGAAGTCTTGGTTGGCGGAGGGCTCGGTCGCACGCCCGTTATCGGGGAAATCATCCGGTCCTTCCTGCCGGAAAAGCACCTGCTTTCCTACCTCGAGGCGGTGATGCGCGCGTATAACGTATCCGGTCGCCGTGATAACAAATACAAGGCGCGCATCAAAATCCTCGTCTCGACTGATCCTGACGACTTTCGCCGGGCGGTCGAGGAAGAGTGGGCGAAATCCGATAAAGACCGCCTCGACGCGCCGCTTGAGGAACTGCTGCGCATCCGCCGTCATTTTGCGCCGCCGAGATTTGAGAAGCTTGGAGCCGACAGCGCGATATTCGAGGCGGCGCGCCGGCAGAGCGATGAGTTCGCCCGCTGGGCGTCGGTCAATCTCGTCGCACACCGGCAGCCGGGCTATGCAATCGTCAACATTTCGCTGAAGCCGATCGGCGCGCCGCCTGGTGATATTAACGCGGATCAGATGGAAGCTGTCGCCGACCTTGCTGAGCGCTATTCATTCGATGAAATTCGGGCGACGCATGAGCAAAATCTCTGTCTGCCGCACGTCAGGAAGGACGATCTCTACGAAGTCTGGCGCGCGCTCGACAAGGCGGGGCTTGCGACGCCGAATATCGGCCTCGTCAGCGACATCATTGCCTGCCCCGGCCTCGATTACTGTGACCTCGCCAATGCACGATCGATCCCTGTCGCCGAGAGAATCGCTGAACGCTTCTCCGATGCGTCATCGGCGGTCGATATCGGCGAACTGAAGATCAAGATCTCAGGCTGTATTAATGCCTGCGGCCATCACCATGTCGGCCATATCGGCATTCTTGGCGTCGACAAGAAGGGTGAGGAGTTCTATCAGGTCACGCTTGGCGGCTCAGGTGCGGAAGATGCGAGCATAGGCGCCATCACAGGGCGCAGCTTTTCGTCAAGCGAAGTTGTCGACGCCGTTGGGCGCCTTGTCGACTTTTACAAGTCCAACCGCCGGAGCGGCGAGCGTTTCCTCGACGCATACCGCCGCCTTGGCCCCGATCCATTCAAAGAGGTGCTTTATGGCGACGCTCCGCATCATTGACGGCGACATCTTTATTGATGACCGTTCGATCGGACCGGAGATTACGATTGCAGAATGGCGCGAGGGCGTGCGCCCGGAAGCAGGCCGCTTCGAACTATCCGTTCCAAATACGGAGGACGTCGAGGCCCTAAGCGAAGTTATAGGGCGCTTCAACGCCGTGATCCTCGAATTTCCGACATTTCAGGACGGCCGCGCGTACAGCCAGGCGCGTATCCTCCGCGAGCGTCTCGGTTACAAAGGCGAAATACGGGCGCGAGGCGCGGTATTGTGCGATCAGGCGCTTTTTATGGTTCGATCTGGCTTCGATGCGCTCGACATCGGCGGAGGTGATGTTGAGGGCTTCAGGCGCTCGCTCGCCGCGTATTCCGCTTTCTATCAGCCAGCGGCCGACGCTGCGCCAGTAGTTCGCGACCTGCGCGCCGCCAAGCGTGCAGCCGCTTAGATAGTCGCGATGAAAACCGCAGTCGTCAAAGTCTCGAAGACGCTGCGCGCGCCGATCTCCCTTGAAGATCGGGCGGCGCGGCTCAACGCCGAGACGCAGTCGATGACGGCGGGCGAAACAATTGCGGCGATGGCGGTCGAATTCCGCGGTCGAATTGCGCTCGTTTCATCTTTTGGATCGGAATCGGCTGCATTGCTCCATCTGGTGGCTGAAGTCGAACCATCGACGCCGGTGCTCTTTATTGAAACGGAAAAGCACTTCGTCCAGACGAATGCTTATCGAGAAGAGCTGACTGACAGGCTCGGGCTTACCGACGTCAGGATTATCCATCCTGATATAGACGAAACAGCGCGGATCGATCCCAAGGGAGATCTCTGGAAGCGCGACAATGACGCTTGCTGCGCGCTCCGAAAAGTCCGTCCGCTATCGCGCGCACTTGAGGGTTTTGACGCCTGGTTCACAGGTCGCAAGCGCATGCACGGAAATCTGCGCTCGTTCCTGCCGATCGTCGAGGCGGCCCCGCCGCACATCAAGATCAATCCGCTCGCCCGCTGGTCCGCGCAAGAACTCGCCGACTATATGTCCGTGCATGATCTGCCGCCGCACCCGCTCGTTGAAACAGGTTTTTCATCGATCGGGTGCTGGCCGTGCACCGCGCCGACGGCTCCGGGAGACGACGCCCGCGCCGGGCGGTGGCGCGGGCTTGGCAAAACGGAATGCGGCATTCACCGCATCTGACGTTCAGCTATTCGCGGTGATGAAGGCCTTGATTGCAGGCAGGGCGTCGTCCTCGGTCAACGTCGGCGCGTGTCCGACGTCGGCGACTTCACAATAGTCGAAGCCCGGACGCGCCGCGCGCATCTTGTCGATGATCGGGGCCGTCAGAAGATCACTGATGGCGCCGCGCACGATCATCGTCGGCACGGAGCTCAGCGCCTTGAACGGTCCCCAAAGATCCGGCGCCGGGCCGGCCTCCAGGAGCGCGCGACCGATATTAGGGTCATAAGCGAGGCGCCATGTCCCATCGGCCTGCTGGTCGAAGGTGCGGCGTGCAAACCTCTCCCAGAAGGCGTTGTCCCGGCCTGGAAAGGCGGCGTCGTTGATGGCCCTGATCTGGGCAATGGCGCTGTCGAGGTCCCTCGCGACGGCCGACGAATCCGCGGCGCGCGCGCCCACATATGACGCGATCCTTGCAATTCCCTCCGGAGCGAGCTCCGGTCCAACGTCGTTGATTACCGCCGCCGCGACTCGCTCCGGCGCCGCCGCCGCTGTCAGCATGGTCACGATGCCGCCAAGCGACGTGCCGACGAAGACGGCGCGCCGGATCTTGACCTGATCGAGCGCGGAGACGATGTCGCTGACATAGGTCGTTGGAAAATAGTTGAGATAATTCGGATCGTACTCCGACTTGCCTCGGCC
This sequence comes from uncultured Alphaproteobacteria bacterium, assembly GCA_938003575.1. Taxonomy (GTDB): domain Bacteria; phylum Pseudomonadota; class Alphaproteobacteria; order Caulobacterales; family Parvularculaceae; genus Amphiplicatus. The sequence continues at coordinate 4,243 of CALKYG010000049.1, read as the reverse complement.
GCGCAGCGAAAAGGCGTAGACGTCGCGCCCTGTCTCCGCCGCCGCCCGCGCGAAATCGTCAAAATCCGAAGAATTGCGGGTCAGCCCTGGAATACACACGACCGGCGTCGCCGGTCCGCCCCTTGTCACGACGGCGTGCATGCGCAAGCCGTCCGGCGTCAGCATTGAAACGTCCACCGTCGTCACGCCTACGATCCTTACTTGATCCGTTCGGCGCGGAAGGCCTGCGACTCGCCGATCTTCACGAAAAAGCTGCCGAGCGCGCCCTTTCTGATTGTGACAGGCAGTCCCTCGCCGTCATTCCTGAGGACTGGCCGGGTCGAATCGCTCTTTAGCTGCTTCCAGATCTGGCCGCTCTCGAGCACAACGAAAACGCGGCCCGTGTTGTTGCGTCCGGCGGCGACAGACACGCTTTCGATCCGGTCGATTTCCTTTGCCTCAATGCGGGCCTGGCGCTCCTCCTTGTCAGCCTCGGCAGCGGGCGAGCCGGCGTTCGCGAACGCGTTGCGGTCTGATTCCCTCCCGGTCAGGCCGAATTCGTTCGCTTCCTGCGCCGCCGCAAGGCGGGCGATCTCCTCGCGCTCTGCTTCCGCCAAGGCGACCGCCGCTGGGTGGCTTTCCCGAACCCCGGCGAGCGCCGCTTCGAAACAGCGCAGGCGCGCCTTGGAGCCGTCGACGAAATCGCAAGCCAGCAATTTCGCAAGTGCAGCATCGGGGGACGGAGGGCCGGCAAGGGCGGGCCCCGTCGCAAGTATTGAAATCGAGACTGCAAGCACGGCCAAAACTCTCATCATGAATTCCTTGGTAAAGCTGGGGTTGCATCCCGGCCACGTCGATATGGTCCGGTTCGCCGACATGACATCTGATAATTCAATGTTTAGGCTTTGTTTATACTCCTGAACGCAACGCTAACCGGGTTGTTGCAAAATTGGTACGCTCACATTTTGCATGCCCCGCGGGATTGAGGGATGGGTTGACCTCATTTGTCATATCAAATTAGGTTTTTTTCCAGCTGCAGGGGGCTGTACGCACTAAAAAAAAGCTTTTTGCAGATCGCCTTCTCCCGAAGCGCGAGGAACAAAAAAGGGCTGTTAAAGGCCCAGTGTAACTGGAGGCTATGAATGTCCAAATCCTTTAAGTCTCGCGCCCTTTTGGGTGCGGCGGCGGCGGCGCGCGCGCCGGCCGCGCTGCTGGCGTCTGTGGCGATTTCTCCTGCGTTTGCGCAGGACGAGGACGCTGACGATGTCATCGTCGTTACGGGCTCTCGCATCTTAAAGACCAACGAGAACTCGGCGATTCCGCTGAAGACCGTCGACTCGGTGGCGATCGACCTTACCGGTGAAGTGAACGCCGGCGACATCATTCGCAACCTTCCGGCGGCGGGCGTGTCGGCTCTTTCGCCTTCAAACTCGAACTTCGTCGTCCAGGGCGCCGGCGTCCAGACGGTCGATCTCCGCAACCTCGGCGAAGACCGGACGCTCGTTCTCGTTAACGGCCGTCGCTTCGTTTCGGGTCTGCCAGGCTCGCAGATCGTCGACTTCAACTCGATCCCCGTGGATTTCATTGAGCGGATCGACGTCATCACCGGCGGCGCGTCGGCGGTTTACGGTTCGGACGCCCTCGCGGGCGCCGTCAACATCATCCTTAAAGACGATTTTGAAGGCATCGCGATTTCCGGCCAGTACGGCGAAACCTGGAAATATGGCGACGACAAGAATGAGATTGTCCGCCTTACGGCAGGCTCGTCCTTTGCTGACGGCCGCGGCCATGCAATCGTTAACGCCTCATGGTCGCAGGAAGAGGGCGTATTTGCTCGCAATCGGCCGCTGACGGCGATTGACTGTACGAACCTCGGCTTCTTCACGGGCGATGAAAACGACGCGAAGGACTGCTTCACCCCGACCTTCAGCTCGTTCCCGCCGAATACGCGGATCGTCATTCCGACCGGCAACAACACGACGGGCAACCGCGTTATTGATCCGGTGACCGGCGTTGTCCGCCCGTATGCGGGCGCGACAGACGGTTTCAACCGCAACGCGATCCGCGCCTTGTCGACGCCGATCGAGCGGATGCTCCTGTCTACGGTGACGGAATATGAACTTGCGCCGTATGCCAACGTGTTCATTGAAGGCACCTACGCGCGTACGCAGGCGACCTCGGAACTCGAGCCGTTCCCGCTGAGTTCAGAAGACGTCTTCGACGGCTTGCCGTTCTGCTTTGACACGGGCATGGACGGCCTTGCCGATACCTGCGATCCGTCGACCGGCGTTCCCATCAGCTCCGGCGTCGTTCCGCAGTCCGTGCGCGACGCGGTTCTTGCGGCCAACCCGCAGCTCAACGCCATCCCGGGCGATCCCGGTGAAGCGGTCATCGGTTTCGCCCGCCGTCTTTCGGAAGTCGGCAATCGCGGCGCCAGCGCCAAGCGTCAGACGTTCCGGATCGTCACCGGCGTCGAGGGCGACCTGATGCAGTTCGTGGAAGGCGACTTCTTCAAGAATCTCGATTACGAACTGTCTTTGAACTACGGTACCACGACCGAAAACCAGATCTCGAACGGTCAATTGAACGTCTCGAACCTGCGTGAAGCGTTCAACGTTGAGCCGGACGGGCTCGGCGGCGTTCGCTGCGTCAACCCGGTGGCCAGAGCTGAAGGCTGCGTGCCCGTGTTCATTTTCGGTCAGAATACGATCGATCAGGACGCGCTCGCCTACATCTCCGCGGACTCGCTCCGCGACATTGAGATCGAACAGGTCGTCGTCAGCGGCTTCGTCACCTCACGTTTCGGCAAGCTGCCTTGGGGCGACTCGATCGGTCTTTCAGTCGGCGGCGAATATCGCCGTGAACGGTCGCGCGACACGCCGGACGCTCTCAGTCAGACAGGCCAGAACGCCGGCAACGTGCAGCCGGTGCAGATCGGTTCGTTCAACGTCGTTGAGGGGTTCGCGGAAGTCGAACTGCCGATCATTGTCGATCGTCCGTTCATCAAGAACCTGACCATCGGCGGCGCAGTCCGCGTGTCTGACTACTCGACGGTCGGCTCGACCTTCGCCTGGGCGGGCAATGGCGACTGGGCGGTCAATGACTGGATGCGGTTCCGCGGCCAGTATGCGAAAGCCGTTCGCGCCCCGAATATCGGCGAACTGTTCTCGGCTGGCGGTGAAACCTTCGCGACCGTCAACGATCCCTGCGCGGGCGTGACGATCAACCCGATGACGATGAACCCTGCGTTCTTCAATACGACGCTGGACATCAATAACCCGGCGAACGTCCTTGCGAGCGGCATCAACGCTGCAACGGACAACAGCATTCTTGCTCAGAACTGTATGGCGGATCCGATTATCGCGGCCCGCGTCGCACAGACTGGCGGTCTTGCTCTCACGCAGCCGGAATTCCAGGGAACCGGCGGCTTCGTCGGCGGCTCACCGCCCTTCGGCACGCTGACTGAAGAAACGTCGAAGTCATGGCAGATCGGCATCGTTCTCACGCCGACCACCGGCGTTGAAGCGATCGACGGTTTTGGTCTCTCGGTCGACTACTTCAATATTTCGATCGACGACGCTCTCGCGACTGTCGGCCGTCAGACGTCTCTTGACTTCTGCTATTCGCCGACAGAGTTGTCGTTCGGCGGCGGCAACCCCTTCTGCGCAAACGTTGTCCGATTCGGACAGGGCCCGCAGATCGGCGCGCTTGACGAAGTCAACGGCGGATTGCTGAACATCGCAAACCTCCAGACCGAGGGCATCGACTTCCAGCTCAACTACTCGCTCCCGGTCAGCGGCATTCCGATCCTCACCGAACTCGGCGACTCGGAAATCTTCTTCGGCGCGACTTATACCTACCTGCTCGAAAACGAGGATACGCAGTTCGGTCAAACGACGGACAATGTCGGCCTCGTTGGCTACTCGAAGCACAAGGCGCTTGCGAACTTCGTCTACACGACGGGTCCGCTGACGTTTAACTGGGAAACGACAATCGTCGGCCCAGCGGGCATTGACTGGAACGTCATTGGCGACCGGCTTGTTCATTACGGGACTGAGGCGTTCCACGACCTGCAGATCCGTTACAATCTGAATGAGACGGCGTCGCTGGTGTTTGGTATCGACAACATCTTCAATAATTTCGTACCCGTCGGCGGCACCAACGGCGACCTCGGTCAGCCGGTCGGCGCCCGCACCTTCTCGGATGTGTACGAACCGTTCGGGCGTGCGTGGTACGCTGGCGCCCGTTTCCACTTCTAGTCGGC
>CALKYG010000048.1 GCA_938003575.1 uncultured Alphaproteobacteria bacterium | reverse complement strand
ACAAGAACTGCCAGGCGTTCTCGATCCTCGGGCTCGACACCTTCACCCTCAACGCGGACTGCAAGAACAAGGGCTTTGAGGTTGAGTTCCAGGGATCGGCGGCGAAAGGCCTTGATTACCATTTAGGGGTCGGCTTTACGGACGCTGAAGTGACGAACATCCCGGGCGTGACGGAGGATGCGACGGTCATCGACAGCATCACCGATCCGATGAACCCGACGCCGATCACCCTTTCGGCGATCATCCCCGGCGGCACGCAACGTCCGGTGCAAACGCCGAAATGGAACCTGAACGCGCTTCTGCGTTACGAGTTCGGGATCGGCGACGCCGGCAGCATCGCGCTGCAGACGGACGGCCAATACCGTTCCGAGCATTTCTTTGCGCTGACGAATTTCCGCGCTTCGCGGCAAGGCGCGTACTTTATCGGCAACGCCTCGGTCACATGGATCGCTCCGAACGAGAATTTCAGCGTTCGCGGCTTCGTCCAGAACATGTTCGATCGGGAATACATCGTTCAGACGTTTGACCTTTCGGGCAACCTCACGAATGGCGGCCTCTTCGGCCTCGTCGAGCAATATTACGGACGTCCGCGGATGTGGGGCGTCAATATGAACGTGACGTTCTAAACCGACGTTGCGCTCGGAATGAATGCGGGCGGCCTTTGCGCCGCCCGCGACAGCGTGGAAGTGGGATTGATGGCGGAAAGTTATGTCTGCGGCGTTTCTGACGCGCCGCTGATATATCAGACGATCGGAGGAGCGCTCGACGCGGCGGCTGAACGATTCGCCGAGCGGCCTGCGCTCATTGTCCGTCATCAGAATATTCGCCTCAGTTACGCCGGATTTTCAGCCGCGGTTGACGATTTCGCCGCGGGCTTGCTTGCCTTGGGGCTGAGCCGCGGCGATCGCATCGGCATCTGGTCGCCGAATAACGCCGAATGGGTGATCGCCCAATTTGCGACCGCCCGGCTCGGGCTGATCCTCGTCAACATCAATCCCGCCTATCGCACGGCGGAACTTGAATATGTCCTGAACAAGGTCGGGGCGCGGGCGCTCATTCTCGCCAAATCGTTCAAGACGAGCGACTATGTCGGCATGGTAAGGTCTCTCGGCGCGGAGAAACTGCCGCACCTTGAGGAGGCGATCGTGATCGCCAACGAGCCGATAGAGGGATTCAAGCTGTTCAAAGCGGTGAGCGCTCTGGCGACAGACGATCTGCGCGCGCGCGTCCGCGAGATCGGCGCGGGTCTCTCGCCGGACGATCCGATCAACATCCAGTTCACCAGCGGCACGACGGGCTTCCCGAAAGGCGCGACGCTCACCCATCACAACATCGTCAATAACGGCCGTTTCGTCGCTGCGCGCCAGCAATTCACCGAAGAAGACAGACTGTGCATTCCCGTGCCCCTCTATCATTGCTTCGGCATGGTGATGGGCGTTCTCGGCTGCGTGACCCACGGCGCAGCGATGGTGTTCCCGGATGAAGCGTTCGATCCTGAAAGCGTTCTTGACGCCGTTGAGCGGGAGCGTTGCACGGCGCTTTACGGGGTGCCGACGATGTTCATCGCGGAACTTGATCATCCGACTTTCAAAGGGCGCGACCTCTCAAGCCTGAGAACTGGCGTGATGGCCGGCGCGCCGTGCCCCGAGCCGATCATGCGGCGCGTCATTTCCGATATGCATATGAAGGATGTGACGATCTGTTACGGGATGACGGAAACGAGCCCTGTCAGTTTTCAGTCGATGCCCGATGACGATCTTGAAAAGCGCGTAACGACGGTCGGCGCCATTCATCCCTATGTCGAGGTGAAGATCATCGACGTCGACGGCAAGATGACCGAACGCGGCGTTCAGGGCGAGTTGCTGACGCGCGGTTATTCGGTGATGCGCGGCTATTGGGGCGACCCCGAGAAAACCGAGGAAGCGATCGACGACGGCGGCTGGATGCATACCGGCGATCTCGCCGTCTTGGATGAAGACGGCTATTGCCGCATCACCGGCCGCGTCAAGGATATGATCATTCGCGGCGGCGAAAACGTCTATCCGCGCGAGATAGAAGAGTTTTTGTTCCGGCATCCCGCGGTGCAGGACGTTCAGGTTTTCGGCGTGCCGGATGAAAAATACGGCGAGGAAGTCTGCGCCTGGATCAGGCTGCGCGTCGGCGAGGCGGTTGTCGAGGAAGAAATACGAGCGTTCTGCAAGGAGCGGATCGCGCATTACAAGGTCCCGCGCTATGTCCGCTTCGTCGAGGATTTTCCGATGACGGTTACGGGCAAGGTTCAGAAATTCGTCATGCGTGACGCCATGACGGCGGAACTATCGGCGCCGAAGCAGCGCGTCAGTTAGGAAACAAGGTGAGGAGAAAACCATGAGCGATTATCCGATGCTGATCGGCGGCAAGCTGGTCGACGGCGACGCCAAGTTGAAAGTGGTCAATCCGGCGACGGAAGAGGCTTTTGCGACAGTTGAGCGCGCGTCGCAGAAACAGGCGGGCGAAGCGATCGCCGCGGCGAAAGCGGCGTTTCCGGCCTGGTCGAAGACGCCGATCGAAAAGCGTCAGGCGGTCGTCTCGAAGATCGCCGACATCGTTCGCGATAATGCGGCGGAGCTTGCGGGCCTCTTGACCGCCGAACAGGGCAAGCCGCTTCCTGAAGCGCAGGGCGAAATGGCGTGGACGGAAGGATATCTGCGCCACTACGCGACCTTGAGCCTAGAGACCAAGGTTGTACAGGACGACG
>CALKYG010000047.1 GCA_938003575.1 uncultured Alphaproteobacteria bacterium | reverse complement strand
TCACGAGCGGCGCCACGAAAAGATACGGAACGAGCGTCAACGGCCGCATCCGGAAGCCGTCATCGAACAGCGACATCGCAAACTGCCAGAAAATGACCGGGGAAATAATTGACAGAATGCGGACCGGAACCCCGAGAACCCCGATCGCCTCGAAAAGCGGGGTCGATGAATTGAGGATGTATGAGGCGGCGGAAACGATAAACGCTGCGCCAAGACCGCGCCGCCAGGTCGGCGGCCAGGGAAGAAGCAGGACGAGCGCAATCAGCGTTTCCGCCCCGACGATCATTCCGCGAAGCAAAGTGTCGATGGTCAGGACGTCCTGCGGCATGGCGCGGAACCTCGGCATCGCCGCGCGCCCTGTCAACGGCGCTTGACCGCCGCCCGGATTGATGTAACTGATTTGTTACTTATGAGAGCGACCCACGACCAGCTCGACGCCGCCTTCACCGCGCTTGCGCACGAAACGCGCCGGCGCATCCTCGACCTTTTGAGAGATCGCCCGGGCATCGCGGTGGGAGAAGTCGCTTCAAAGTTCGACGTCAGCCGAATCGCGATCATGAAGCATCTTCATGTGCTTGAGGAAGCCGGTCTCGTCCATTCGGAGAAGAGCGGCCGGGTGCGCCGGCTCTATTTCAATACGGCGCCGATCCGGATGATCTACGACCGCTGGACCGACGATTACAGCGACTATTGGTCCGGCGAGGTCACGCGGCTCAAATACCTTGCGGAAATGCGGGCGCAGGAAACGCCGCCGACAGCGGCCCGGAAAAAGAGGGTGAAATGACCGAAGACAAACACGCCGCGCGCCGGATCTATAAGGTGGTGATCAGCGCGTCGATCGAAACGGTATGGTCGGAGCTGGTAAAGGAAAAGTCGCCGCGGCCGTTTTTCTGGAATTCATGCTGGGACGCGACGGCGATGCGGCCAGGAAAACCCTTTCGCATGATCAGCGCCGACAGAAAGGGCGTCGGCGTCGTCGGCGAGTTTCTGGAAATGCAGCCGCCGCATCTGCTTTCACACACATTCCGGCTTACATCGCTCGACGACCCGCCTTCAAAAGTAACCTATACGCTGAAGGAGGTGGACGGCGGCACCGAGTTTTGCCTCATCACCGAAAACATCGTCGCCGGTTCGAAAAGCGAAAAGTCGATGGACGGCGGCGCCAAATTTATTGTCAAGAATCTCAAGGCGTATGTCGAAACCGGGAAAGCGACTTTGGGCGCCCGCATCATGAATGCGCTCTTCGCGATGATGTCGCCGATCATGCCGAAGGCGCTGCGCGCCGAAAACTGGCCGCTTTCGGAATAGGAGAAGGAAGCGGCGGCGGTCCGACCTCGCTATGCGCCGCCGATTCTGACAACAGCACGGATCAGCCCCGAAAAGATGAACGGCCGGATTGAAAATTCTGACGGGGCGGCG
>CALKYG010000046.1 GCA_938003575.1 uncultured Alphaproteobacteria bacterium | reverse complement strand
GTCCGACTGCTCGACGGTCCTTGGCGCATGGCCGATCTTCAGTTCACGGAGATTTACGGAATGCCGGATGGCGCAGCAGAGCGGCGTGAGATCAGCGATGCGCTTGCCGCCGCGATCGCATTTGGCGAAATGCGGCTTCGACGGCTCCGCTGACGTCGCCGGGGGAGCGCCGGGCGTCTTCGCAATTCGCGCGGCGGAAGTGTTAGGCTCGGCGGGCGGCGCGCCGATTCGCGCCGCCTATGAGAAGGGAGGAGAAACGCCCATGGCCCGCAAGCCGCTGATTCTGGCGATCGATCAGGGAACGACGTCGAGCCGTGCGCTCATTTTCGACGAGCATGCCGGCGTCGTCGCGGTGTCCCAGTCCGAATTTCCGCAGATTTATCCGCAATCCGGCTGGGTCGAGCATGATCCGGAAGCGATCTGGGAGACGACGCTGAAGACCGCAAGGGAGGCGGCGGCGAGAGCGGAAGCCGCCGGCGGAGAAATCATCTCGATCGGAATCACCAATCAGCGCGAGACGACGATCATCTGGGACCGCAAGACGCTGAAACCGGTCTCGAATGCGATCGTGTGGCAGGATCGGCGGACCGCCGAAATCTGCAATGCGCTGAGGGCGTCCGGAAACGAGGGAGCGATCCAGGCGAAAACCGGCCTGCTGCTCGATCCGTATTTTTCGGCGACGAAAATCGCATGGATGCTCGACAATGCCGACGGCGTGCGGGCGCGCGCCGAACGCGGCGAGCTTGCGTTCGGAACGGTCGACAGCTTCATCCTGTCGCGTCTGACCGGCGGCGCGCATTTGACCGACGCGACAAACGCCAGCCGGACGAGCCTGTTCAATATCCGGACGAACCGCTGGGACGAGGACCTGCTCAGTCTATTTCGCGTTCCGGCGCGGGCGATGCCGGAGGTGCGCGACAATATCAGCGAGTTCGGCGCGGCAAAGCCGGAATTCTTCGGCCGGCCGATCCCCGTGTTCGCGATGATCGGCGATCAGCAATCGGCCGCGATCGGGCAAGCCTGCCTGCTGCCGGGCGACATCAAGAGCACCTACGGCACCGGATGTTTCGCGCTGGCGCCGACGGCTGACTTTTCCCTCTCGGAAAACCGGCTGCTGACGACGATCGGCCGGCGTATCGACGGAAAGACATTTTACGCGCTGGAAGGGTCGATCTTCATCGCCGGCGCGGCGGTGCAATGGCTGCGCGACAATCTCGGCATCATCCGGTCGTCGGCGGAAACGGAGGAATTGGCGCGCTCACTGGCGTCGAACGGCGGCGTTTATCTTGTTCCCGCATTTGCGGGGCTCGGCGCGCCGCACTGGAACGCCGAGGCGCGCGGCCTCATCGCCGGTCTGTCGCGCGGATCGGGCAAGGCGGAGATCGCGAGGGCCGCGCTCGAAGCCGTCGCCTATCAAACGGCGGATCTTCTTGACGCGATGGCGGCGGACGGCGCGCCCTGCCGGCGGCTGAAGGTCGACGGCGGCATGGTCGCCAACAACTGGCTCATGCAGTTTCTCGCGGACATCCAGCATGCTCCCGTCGACCGGCCGGCGATCATGGAGACGACTGCGCTCGGCGCGGCGTTTCTCGCGGGCGTCAAGGCGGGCGTTTTCGGTTCAATCGACGATATCGCCCGCGTTCGCCGCACCGAGGCCATGTTCGAACCGAGAATGGAGAAGCGAATGCGCGCAAAGTTGCGCAACGAATGGAAAATCGCGCTTGAACGCACGTTGATGCGATGCGATTGACGGCCGCTGACGGGAGCAGTTCAGATGACTGAAATCATGCGCGAAGACGCCGACGCGCTGCGCGCCTGGTGCATGGAAAGACTGGCTTCTCATCAGCGGACGGCGCTGAACGACCCGCTCGCGAGCGGCGTGAGAATGCTCACCATCGATCTCTGGGACCGTCTTGCGAACGGCGATTTGACGCACGACGATCTTTCAGCGCTCGGAAAATCCATCAGCGATGAGGCGCTGGCCGCCAGGGCGGCCCGGCTGCGCGGCAAGACGCGCCCCGGGGAATGGCGCGAGGCGGTGCGCGAAGCGTTCGCGCCGCTTGAGGGAAAGACCTTTGCGGAGGCCGCATCGCAGCTCGCCGAGACGCGGGCCGGGGTCGTGTTCACGGCGCATCCGACTTTCGCGCTTTCGAGAACGCTGCGCGACGCGATGGGCGCCATCGCTTCCGGCGCGACGCCGCCGGATCTCGCCGGCGTGCGTCACGCCCCCGACGCATCGATCTCGCTGCTCGATGAGCACGAAGACGTGCAAGGCGCGATCGCGCGGGCGCAGGCGTCTTTCCGCAACCTGTTCGCCGCCTGCTTCGACTGGCTTGAGGCGCATTATCCGGCGGAATGGACGAAGGCGCGGCCCGCCTTGCTCAGCCTTGCGACGTGGGTCGGCTATGATCTCGACGGGCGGACGGACATTCATTGGGGGACCACGATACGGCTGAGGCTTGAGGAGAAAGCGCTTCAGCTGTTCCGGTATGCGCGCACGCTCGCGTCACTGCCCGGATGCGAGGAACTGGCTGATGAAACAGGCGAGGCCGGCGAGGAAGCGGCTGAACAGGCCGCCTGTTTCGCCGGCGACTTTGACGATCCCGCCGTCATCGTCGCCGCAGCCAACCGGCTGACGGATTTTCGCCCGGGGCGGATCACCTCGCTTGCGGACGTCAAGCGCCGCATCAATGAGCTGATCGACCGCGCTGACCCGGCGACGAAGAAAAGTCTTTGCATTCTCCGGGCGGAAATGGACTGCTGCGGGCTCGGCGTCGCCCGCATCCATCTTCGCGTCAATGCGGCGCAAATAAGGTCGGCG
>CALKYG010000045.1 GCA_938003575.1 uncultured Alphaproteobacteria bacterium | reverse complement strand
CGACGACCGCGCAGCAGGGCAGCTTCACCGGCTATCTCAACGAGCCGCGCACCTATGGCGTCACCATCCGCAAGAAATTCTAGGCGGATCGAAACATCGTACGGAAAAGGCGGCCTTCGGGCCGCCTTTTTTTTGCGCGCAGTCGAAGCACGCCGCGCGGCGCAAAATCCCCGCCTCGTTGGCGTTCGCCCACGACGAACAATCATGGCGCGCCGGAGGGCGCGGCGTCGGCGGGGGCGCCGTCGTCCTCCCCGGTGACGTCTTTGGGGCGGTCGCCGCAATCCCGTAAGGCGTGGAATAAGGCGTGACACGAGAAAAGACGGAGCCGGTTCATTGCGAAGTCACGCAACCAATCAATAACTCGGCGCAAATTTCGGTTACGGCCATTTGCATCTTGCGCCGGTCTCCACCCGGACTACATGACGGTCGGCGCCTCCGGCGTCCATCATCGGATTTGCCGGCGCACCGAAGAGGCGGCGCCATCCGAAACCGCCTCTCGCTTCAGTTCAGGAAAGCGGAATTTGCAAGAATTGAAATCAGCTGAGCGCGACTCGAAACGCCCGCTTTTGCGAAAATTGACGAGATGTGATTTTCAACGGTCTTCGGGCTGATGCCAAACATTGCCGCAATTTCGGCGTTGCGCGCGCCCTTGCGAACTGCATTGAGAATTTCCCGCTCGCGCGGCGTTAGACGCCAGGACCGCGCAATATCATCCGAAGGCGAATGATTGCGCGCCGGCGCCTCCGTTATGACATAATACTCGCCAAACCCGCATTCAATTCGCTCTATCCTGACGCTGAAATTCCCATTTTCACCGGCAATTTCCTGCACGACCGCATCGGCATCCCGTCCTGCGTTCGCCAAATTTCGACATGCCTGCCGCAGACCACCGATCATCGGCGCATCTTCGCTTGGCTTGTTTCCGATTTGCACCTGACAATTGAACTGACTATCGAAAATGAAGACGCCGCGCGCACAAGAATCGCTCCGGAATGCTGACTTCATCGCCGAATCAAGAAAGCGAACGCGTTCGGCAAGAACGAGTCTCGACAGGCTTGACGTGAGCACCGGCGCGACAAGACGGGCACGAAGGAGATCATCCGATTTGAACCATCTGGAGTTGCCTCTCCGATGAAATCCGACGCCCACTAGAACGCTGCAGCCGGGATACGGCTCCAGCATCATCCGGAACGAGAGCAGGTCTGAAATTCCTGCTTCTTTGAGAAACTCCCGATAATACTTCGTGCGGCAAAGACGTTCCGGCGGGCAAACGTCCGACAAACGGGAAAATCGCCCTTTTCCGAGAATGGACAACCGATGACCGGCGTCAGATTTCTGCGGAAATTGAATCATTGGGTCGTGCCGATGATAGCGGCGCAGATACGCCTGCAATTCCTGAAGATCGAGAGCGACCGCCGCGCGCGCATGCGGCTCGCACTCCTCCGAGCCTGCGCGCTCCACCGTCAGGACGACTGAATTGTCGGCTCCGAGAAATTCAGTCAAATGACTGAGCGGTCGGTCAGCGAAGCTGTCGAAATTCGCGCAATCAAGCGCCATGTCCTGAACTTGAAGCACCTGCTCAAGCAGGCCCTGACGCGTCACTTATACCTCCTTTACGGCGAAATCGGCCTCTAACGCCCATTTCGCCGCCTCAGGAGAGCACGATCATCGATCCCCTTGGTCCGGTCAATAAAGATCGTTGCTGCACTGCAGCGTCAGGAAATGTCCTCGAAATCAGCTTGAATATGGGCGGCTTGCCCCGCCGCCTTCGCGAGCTGATACATCGTCTTCGCATCGACAACCGCCGCGATGGTTCCGTCTGCGTTATAGCCGACGAGAGGCCCGTGCATGATGCCGAACATAATGCATCCATTGGGCGAATCGGGCTTGTGCGCCACTCCCGCGTGCTCGCAGATATAATCTCCCGCTCCGCCGCGGTCGTCGTCATATCCGAACCCTCCCTCCAGAATGATTCCTTCTGCGGAGCCGACATGGAAATGCGTGGGCGCGTCATTGCCGGGGTCGATTTTCAACATCAGCGTGAAACCGCCTGAGCGTACGTCGACGGCGAGGAGCTTGAAGTGCGTGCCTTCGATCACCCATGGCGTCCACTTGAGCGCGTCCGTCTTCATGAAAGACGGCCGGGTTGATTTCGTAACCTTGACGCTGTTCCGGTTTACAAGCGACGTGACTGACATTGAATTCCTCCGTGCGATTTTCTGGTGGATCCGGCGGCCGGTGCTTTCCGGCTGATCTCCGACGCCGGAACGGCAATTCCGGCTACTCTCCAGCGATACCGGCTGGAAAGGAAATAGGGGGAAACACCCAACTGGAACAGGAGCCGGCGTTCGCGGCCATTTCCGAGGACAAGGCGCCGGTCAGCCCGTCGCGCCGGCGACGCCAGCTCCGCTTGGGTGTTTTCCCCTATTGGTGCCGCCGCGTTGATCAATCAGTTTTCGGTGTCCGGGGAGGATTCGCGGCGCAATGCCGCGCAACAGGGAGGCGACAACAATGACTCGCAGAATGGGCGCGCTCGCGCGCCCCAAAATAGCGCTTATGCTCACGGCGACTTTCATCGCGTTCGACGCCGCAGCAACAGAAAGCTTCGCGCAGCCGGCAGAAGACGGCAGTCGCGCTCGCGCCGGCGTCGCATCCGACGAAGTCATCGTAACCGCCCGCCGGCGAGAGGAATCGCTGCAGGACGTGCCGGTTTCCGTTTCCGCTTTCACTAATGAAGGTCTCGAAAACCGGGGGATATCCAATCTGCAGGGGATCAACAATTTCACGCCCAATCTTGAATTGACCAATGGGCGCCCCGATGGCGGCGGCAGCGCGGCGCAGATCTACATTCGCGGAGTCGGTCAGTCGGATTTTCTTTTCCCGAACGATCCGGGCGTCGGTCTCTATGTCGACGACATCTATCTCGCGCGGACCGTCGGCGGAATGCTCGGCCTTGTCGACGTTGAACGGGTCGAAGTGTTGCGCGGCCCGCAGGGAACGCTTTACGGCAAGAATACGATCGGCGGCGCGGTCAAGATTGTCACGGTCAAGCCGCAGCTGGATGAATGGTCAGGCCGCATCAGGGCGACCTACGGTAGTTTCGACCGCATGGATTTCTCCGGCGCCGTCAACATCCCGCTCGGCGACGTGCTTGCCGCGCGACTCGAAGCGGCGAAATTCGAACGCGACGGCTATGTAACGCGCCTCTTTGACGGTATCGATCTTGGAAACGAAGACAAGGAGATTTTGCGCGGCGATCTCCTTTATCAGCCGACAGAGGATTTCTCGTTTCGTTTGACGGGCGATCTCCAGAGCCAGCGCCAGAACGGGGCGCCGGGAAATCTACTTCTCGTCGTTCCATCAACGGCGGCGGCAGTCCCGATCCCCGGCGTCATCGATCCGGTCACCAACCAGCAGGACTTCGTCGACGGCACCGGCCTCATTGAAGCGCTCTACAATCCGGTTATCGTTCCCGTAATCGCGCCAGGTCTCGGACTTCCGGCGACGACCGCCTTTGACAGTCGCTGGGTGACAGGCGATCCGCGCCTGTCGAACGGAACCTCTCCGGTGCGCGACGACAATGATATATGGGGCGTTTCGGCCGTCGCCGACTGGGCGCTTACCGATAATCTCGCCGTCAAATCCATGACATCCTACCGTCAGCTGCAGGCGACGTTCGGTCGGGACGGAGACCACTCGCCGCTCCCGATCGTCTCCACATTCAACCGCTTCGAGCAAAAGCAGTTTTCGCAGGAACTGCAATTTTCCGGCTCGTCGTTCGGGGACCGGCTGAACTGGCTCGCCGGCGGGTATTATTTTCACGAGGAAGGCGACGACCGGAACAATGTCCAGCTCCTTTCGGGGACGTTTGACGTCGTCGGATTCGAACTCGACCTGATTCCGATCAACAGCATCAAGTCGAATAGCTACGCCGGCTTCGTGCATGGCGATTTCGAGATCACGGACCGCCTCGCGCTGACTGCTGGCATTCGGTACACCTATGAAGAAAAGACGCTCCAGCGCGATCACCGCCTCACCAAGAGCGGCGTCATCATCACCCGTCGCGAAGAAGGGCTGCCTGATCTCGGCGAATTCTCCCCGATCGGACCGCCGCTCGAAGAGAACTGGGATGCGTTTTCGCCCAAGGCCGGCTTAAGCTACAAGGCGAACGACGACACGCTGCTTTATTTTTCATTCTCGCAGGGCTTCAAAAGCGGCGGATGGAGTCCGCGGCCGCAGACCGGCACGGAAAACGTCCCGTTTGATCAGGAGACGCTATACAGCTATGAGATCGGCGCGAAAACCGAGTTGTTCGATCGTCGGCTCACAGCGAACTTTGCAGCGTTCTACAATACCTATAAGGACATTCAGATTACGACTGTCGGCGCGGACCCGAACGGGTCCGGGCAACTCGTGTTCTCGGTGTTCAACGCAGGCGAATCCGAAATCTACGGATTTGAACTGGAAACCGTGGCGCGCCTGACGGACTCCTTCACGCTGGAAGCGGGCGTCGGCTTTCTCAAGAACGAATACACCGAACTTGATCCGGGCACAGGGATAACGCCCGGCTCGCGCTTGCCCGACGCGCCGGAGCTCACTTTCAACGGAAGCGCGCAGTACGCTTTCCCGCTGTCCGACATCGGCGACATTTCGATCCGCGCCGGCGGCGCCTATAAGGGCGAAACCTTCAAGGACGCGTTCAATACGCAGCCGCTCACCCAGGATGGCTACTGGCTTGCAGACGCGAGCGTCGCCTTCGAAACGCGCGACGGCCTTTGGAGGCTCGCATTTGTCGGCACTAATCTCGCCGACAAGACCTACATCACGAACGGCATTAACTCCGAAGCGCTCGGGTATTTCGAAGCCTATTACGGACGCCCGCGCGAATTCGCGGTCACTTTGACGCGGAATTTTTGAGCGGGAGACGGCCGCCGCGCGCTCCTTCCTCC
Organism: uncultured Alphaproteobacteria bacterium; assembly: GCA_938003575.1. GTDB lineage: Bacteria > Pseudomonadota > Alphaproteobacteria > Caulobacterales > Parvularculaceae > Amphiplicatus. The sequence continues at coordinate 4,204 of CALKYG010000045.1, read as the reverse complement.
CTGCGCGGCGGTCGTCGTATTTTCGACGGGATTCGAGAAAATTATTGCTGGAGCGGCGTTTGGCGCGACTTTCAGGAAAGCGATGCATCGTGACCGGGGGAGCGAGCGGGATCGGACTTGCGATCGCCGCAGCGTTCACGCGCGAAGGCGCACGGGTTCTTCTGACCGACATTGACCAGGAGAAGGGCGAGCTGGCGGCGAAACGCTGCGGCGCGCTGTTCGCCCGTCAGGACGTATCTGACGAATCGCAATGGACGGACATCGTCGATCTGGCGGTCCGGTCGTTCGGCGGCCTCGACGTTCTGGTCAACAATGCGGGAATTTCTGGCGACATCAGCGTCGCGCAACTGGAGCGCGCAACCGCGGAGGATTGGCGAAACCTGTTCCGGGTGAATGTTGATAGCGTCTTTTTCGGCTGCCGCGCCGCCATTCCCGTGATGCGCCGTGAAGACGGCGGATCGATCATCAACCTGTCGTCGATCGCGGCGCTGGCGCCGACGCCGTTCATCGCCGCTTACGGCGCCGGAAAAGCCGCCGTTCACCATTTTTCGCGCTCCGTCGCGTTGAATTGCGCCAACGCGGGCGACCGGATACGCTGCAACACAATTCATCCCGGACAAATCAAAACGCCGATGCACACAGCCCTCATTCGCGAAACGGCTAAGGCTGAGGGCGTTTCGGAGACGGACATTGCTGCGGATCTGGTCTCGCGAATCCCGTTCGGCGAATTCGGCACGCCTGAGGACATCGCTTTCGCCGCGGTATATCTCGCGTCAGATGAATCAAGGCATGTGACGGGGGCGGCGCTCCTAGTCGATGGCGGTATGAATCTTACGAACTAACATCGGAGCGCGGTAATGAGAAAACTCAAATTCGGGCAACGGCTCGGCGAAATCATGCAGATCGCCTATGTCGTCGATGACCTCGAGGCGGCGGCGATTCGCTGGACGAAGCGCCTTGGCTGCGGACCATGGGTCATTCTCGACCATTTTCGCGCCGACAACATGACATATCTCGGAAAGCCGACCGACATCGACGTTTCTATCGCGCTCGCCTATTCCGGCGGCATGTGTTTTGAGCTGATCCAAAAGCATAACGCCGTTCCGTCCGTTTACGACGGCACGGCGCCGTCCAACGGGCTTGGAACCTTCCATCACTGGGCAGTCGCAACCGAGACTTTTGATGAGGACGTGGCCCGCTTTGCGCGAGACGACCGTCATGTCGTCTTTTTCGGCGAAGTTGTCGCTGTCGGCGGTTTAAGGTTCGCCTATGTCGATACGCGTAAGGATCTCAACGGGATGATAGAACTGATCGAAATCGGACCGCCGGTCGAGGAGCTTTTCGCCGGCGTGCGCGACCGGGCCGAGAATTGGGACCGCAAAACACCGATTGTTCGACTTGGTTAACTGGCGGGCGCCGGGTGAGGTCTGGTTGCCTTTGAATTCCGGAAGCCGGCCAAGGATTGAGGCTTACGGCTGTATCGGCGAATTCGGCGCGCCGCCGGAGACGCGCTACGCTCGATAAATCCTTCGTCAATCCGGATTCTGCAGGGCGTCTGTGATCAGCGGCGCCAAGGTGATCGCGAGATTGACTGCATCCTGATAGGACAGGGATTTGCTGAGGTGCAGATAGGCCGACCAATTGGCGCCCGGCAAAAAGAAAATCACCGCTCCGTCCGCGCCGATGCCGAGATAAAGATCGTCCTCCGCCACATCCGGCGAAACGATCTCGCCAGCGGCATTCCTCGAATCGCTGATCCACAATCCCATGCCGTAATCGAGCGCCGGATCGGAGTTGTCTGGATTTGACTGCGCGTAAATCGCCGCAAGGCCGACATTCGATCGCATCGTTTCCAGCGCTGAAGCCGAAAGCACTTGATGATCGCCGCACATTCCAGTGCGCAAGATTTCGGCGAGCGCTGCGCCGTCCTTCGGCGTCGTGTAGAATCCGCCGGCGACCCACTTGTTGCCGACGGGCGTAATCGTCGTGTCGTCGAAATCGCAATCTTCATCCTGCGCAGCAGGAACGAAATAGCGGCGGAACAACTCGGTAAAGGTCAGATTCGAAGAGAGGGAAGCGTTCACCGCCCTCAGCGCGGCCAGTCCGAGATATTGCCATGGCAAAGCGCCGTAGCTGAACGCGTCGCCCGGCGCATATCGATCGAAAAGATTCAACGTTTAAGTATTGTAGGCCTGCGCCTTGTTGGAGACGTTTTTGCCGCATGTTTCGAAAGCGAATAGCGGATGGTTGATGCAGCTGAGAACATTCGTCGGGTAGGAAATCGGCGAATCTTGGCCATTCGTCATCGACAAAAGGTGACGCAGCCGCATTTCAGCGCTCACCGGCGGTGAAACGTTGTTTATCAGGGAGCCGGCAAGGGTGTTATAATCGAGCCCGGATATCGCTGAATCTTCAATTGCGGCGATCACGGCGACAGCGGCGAAAGTCTTCGAAAGGGAGTAGACGATAATCGGATCGTCAACCGGATTTATTCCTTCAGCGAGATTTTCGCCGTGACCTTGCCCCTTCAAACGCAGCCGGAATGGAAGCAACAATCTGGAGCGAAGAAGGAGGATTTGTATGGCGAAGAAGCGTTATTCGCCTGAGGATATCATTGGCAAATTGCGGTCGGCCGAGGTCTGGCTGGCTGGAGGCGTCTCGGTCGGCGAAGTCGTGCGGCGGCTTGGGGTTCAGCGCGTCACCTACTACCGTTGGCGGAAAGAGTATGGCGGGATGGGCGTCGATCAGGCGCGCCGTCTGAAAGAACTTGAGGCCGAGAACGCCCGGTTGAACAAAGCCGTCGCCGATCTGACGCTCGACAAGATGATCCTCGCTGAGGCCGCCTCGGGAAACTTCTAGGGCCCTCGCGCCGTCGGGCGTTTGTTGATCATGCGCGCGGCAAGCTCGGCGTCTCCCGGCGGCGGGCTTGCCGGGTTCTGGGTCAGCATCGCTCGACGCAATGGCGCGCGCCGAAGAGGGCCGACGATGAAGACGCGCTGACGCAGGCGATTATCGGTCTGGCGACGCGGTTCGGGCGCTACGGCTATCGGCGGATCACGGCGCTCCTCAAGGGCGACGGCTGGCGGGTGAACCATAAGCGCGTTGCGCGGATCTGGCGGCGCGAGGGCCTGAAAGTACCGTCGAAACACCCGAAGCGCGGGCGTTTATGGCTGAATGACGGCTCGTGCATTCGCCTGCGGCCGGAGCGCCGCAATCATGTCTGGGCCTATGACTTCGTCGCGGACAGAACGCGCGCCGGCCTCACGAACCAAAACTGTCAGATGATTACGATCTCAGGACAATCTGGAGATAGGAGGTTCCGCTGATTTGTAGCTATTTGGTAGCTGGCGAGAAATTGCTCTGTCTTCGGATAAATCAGACAGTTCGCAACCTGTTGATTATATTGAAAAAAGTTGGGTGCGGGGGCTGGATTTGAACCAACGACCTTCAGGTTATGAGTCGGAATTCATTTTGCTGCGAATGGTGATTCGCCCTGATGGGAGGTGGATCATGGGTATGACTTTTTCGCCTTACCTTTATCGTCGGATCTTCCGGTCTGTAGAGAGGGGCGGCGCGCGCCGGGCGGCCGTGGCCGGGCCGGCTCGTGGCGCATTATGAGTTCCTGATCGGGGCGGTCGAGGCGCTGCTCGATACCACGACGCCGGATGTGGCGGCGGCGCTGTTCAAGGGTCGCCCCGTCAGCGCCGATGCGTTGATGCTATCGCGGTTTCATGTAGGCCCGGTTTCAGCTTCAAAAGAGCACTGCTGCCGTCGGGCCCATCTGCGCGCCACGCAAGCCAGAACCATCGACGATCTCTGGCGCGCCATCGGAAACATCTGCTATCTCAACTCGCCAGCGGAATGCAGAAACCACTTCGCCGCCGAAGGAAATGAGTACAAATAAAGGCGCGACGCTCTAAATTCTTGGAGCGGGTAGCGGGAATCGAACCCGCATCATCAGTTGGAAGTCAACGGCGACTCCAATTCGATAGCTGCGACCAGTTCCCGGAGCAGCGCATCTTGAAAGGCGTGGGCGCAACGGAAAACGGTGGGACAACGTTACGGAAAAGTCCGAAGGTCATCACTAAACAAAGCTGTCCCACTTTTGTGTAACTATTTGTTTTATGGCAATTTCTGTATTCCGCCCCTGGGCACCATCAAACGACAATAGTTTCAAAGAATTAGGGAAGCGCTTTGCCGGCCG
>CALKYG010000044.1 GCA_938003575.1 uncultured Alphaproteobacteria bacterium | reverse complement strand
GAGGGCGCCTCCTTCGTCGAGATTTTCCAGAACTGCATTGTCTATAACGCCGACGTGTTTTCCGGCTTCACGGAAAAGAAGGCCGCGGACGATCACCAGATCCATCTTGAGCACGGCAAGCCGATGCTGTTCGCCGGCGGCAAGAAGGGCCTGCGCTTCAATCCGCAGAGCTTCGCGCTTGAAGTCGTCACTGTCGGCGAAGGCGGCGTCGCCGACTCCGAAGTGCTTGTTCACAACGAGACGAACAGGACGCTGGCGCACCTCCTCGTCGAGATGAAGCATCCCGAATTCCCGATGGCGATGGGCGTCATCTATCGCGAACACGGGACGCAATCCTTCGAGAAGGCGTTCTGGGCGCATCACGCGACGCAGGGAAAGCGCACCGGCAAGGTTTCGGCCGCGCTCCGCCGCGCGCAAGTGTGGACGAAAAAAGCGGGCTAGATTTTTCGAAAAAGCGAACCGGCCGCGCCGCCCGCCTGGGGGGAGGCGCCCCGCGTCCCGGCTGTTCCGGTTTCTCTGCGGCCGGCCTTTTGATCTAGGTCAGGACAGGGCGGCGCGCGCTGACGCAGATTGCGCCGCATGAGACCTCAATGGCGCAAATATCTGGGCGTCCGCGCGCCCCGTTATACGAGCTACCCGTCCGCGCTGCGCTTCGACGGGCAAACGACTTCGGCGGATTACCGGAAGCGCCTTTCGGAGGTCGGCCTTTATGAGCCGCTCTCGCTCTATATCCATATCCCTTTCTGCCGGCGGATGTGCTGGTACTGCGGCTGCAACATGCGCGTTGAAAACGACTACAGCCGCGCGCTCCGCTATGTGGAGGCGCTGAACGAGGAGATCGCGCTCGTCGGCCGGGCGCTTGCGGGAGCGGGCAGGCCGTTGTCTGTCCATTTCGGCGGCGGCACGCCGAACTACCTGAAGACAGACGAGATCGCCGCCATCCTCGAAGCGGTCGAACTCTCCCTCGGGCTTACCGATTCGACCCGGCTCTCGATCGAACTCGACCCGCGCCTGATCGCCGACGGCGACATCGAGAGCCTTGGTTCGCTCGGCTTCAGCCGGATGAGCCTCGGCGTTCAGGATTTCGATCCGGCCGTTCAGGCCGCCATAAACCGCATACAGAGCTTCGATCTCATCGACTCCGCCGTCGGCGAGATGCGCCGCATCGGCGTTGACGATATTTCCTTCGACTTGCTGTACGGCCTGCCGCTGCAAACGCTCGATACGTTTGAAGAGAGCCTGACGAAGACTGTCGCGCTCGCGCCCGATCGCGTCGCGGTGTTCGGATATGCGCACTTGCCCGCCGCGCTGCCGCGCCAGCGCCTGCTCGACGAATCCCTCCTGCCTGCGGATGAATTAAGGGCCGATCTAGCGGACCTCGCCGACAGGATGCTCGTCGAGGCGGGATACCGGCGGATCGGGTTCGACCATTACGCCAAACCGGACAATCCGCTCGCGCGCGCCGAGATGGACGGACGCCTGCGCCGCAATTTCCAGGGATTCACCGATGATCCCGCCGACACGACGCTCGGCTTCGGCGCTTCGGCGATCAGTCAGGTCGGCGGCCTCTACGCTCAGAATGCGAAAAGCCTCGCGGACTATTATGACTGCATCCGCTCGTTCGACCTTGCGACCGCGCGCGGTCTCATTCTGTCTCCGCGGGAACAGACGATCGGCAGAATCATCCGCGAAATCCTTTGCCGATCGAAAGCGGATATTGCGCCGCTGATGGCGGCGCTCGCGCCGAAGGAGGCGGCCGCCGTTCGCGGGCGGCTCGACGCGCTTGAGGCTGACGGCGTCATTTCAACGCAGGGCGATACGGTCGCTCTCGCGCCCGAAGCGCGCGCCCTTGCGCGGGTCGTCGCCATGGCGCTTGATCCTGATGAGAAATCGGGCGCTCCTGAAGCCGGCCGCGCCTTCGCCCGCGCCGTTTAGGCCCGCCCCTCGCCTGCGCCGGCGGCTGGCTATTCCCGTCCTTACGTCCTAGAATAATTCCAGAGCCGTCACCGTATGGCGAAAAAAGATGAGCGAGCGACTGGCGACGTCTGAAAAGCAATGCATGGCGCCCGAGCGGGCGAAGAGTTGCGATCTTTGCGACGTGCGGGGAAGCTCGATTTGCGCCGATCTCGGCCCTCGCGAATTCACTCATGTCGAAAAGACGATGGCGCGCCGCAAAATTTCCAGAAACAAAACGTTGATGGTCGAGGGCGAGCCCAACGATGCGCTCTATATTGTCGTCGACGGCAGTTTCCGGCTCCTGAAGGTGCTCGAAGACGGGCGCCGGCAGGTTACAGGTTTCCTGTTCAAGGGCGACTTCGTCGGCGTCCGGTCAACCGATGAGAGCGCCTATACGGCCGAGGCGCTTGAAGATTCGAGCGTCTGCATCTTTCCCCATCGCTATCTCGACGAAATCGCGATCGACGCCCCCGGGGTCAAGGACCGGCTTATCGCCCGCGGTCAGACGGAATACCACAAGGCTCAGGACCACATCGTCCTGCTCGGGAAAAAGACCGCGGAAGAGCGCGTCCTCTCTTTCCTTCAACTGATCTCGAAAACGATCGGCGCCGACGACGGCCCGGATCGCCGCCATGTTCCTCTGCCGATGCCGCGGCAGGATATCGCGGACTATCTCGGCCTGCGCCTCGAAACCTTAAGCCGGACGCTGGCGAGCCTGAAGCAGGACGGACGCATTCTCGAACTCGCCCGCCACTTCGTGGTGCTCGCCGCCTAACAGCCGGATCTTTTGCCGCCCGCCCTGCCGCGCTCGGAAAGGCACGCCGCATGGCATGCGCGGCGATGGTCGTCCTGCGGCTTTTGATCGCCGCCCCCCGGGAACGGGGCTGAGATGCGGCCGGCCGGCGTGCAGACCGTCACCGAAGCCTCCGCGCCGGCTGCCGACAGAGCCGGCGCCGCTGAAAACGCCATCATCGCGGCGACGGCGGGGAGTCGGTAATACATTGGCAGATCCCTGGTGCGGTGCGGCAAATTGCACTTCGCATAATCGGCCGCGTTGCTTTTGATTTACATCAAGCGCGAACCTGCGGCCTAATTCAAAAGCAGCCGCAAGACCAAACAGGGGGCGCAGATGACAGCGACCAATACTCAATCCGGCAGTGCGCAGGGCGGGAATGAAATACCGCTGATCGGCGCTTTTCTGGGGGTCGGCGCCCTCCTTGCGCTGATTGCGGCGGCAAGGACGACGGACCCGCTGATGAGCGCGCACGCGATGATGTTCCTCGCCGCCTTTATCGCCGGGGCGTTCGCGCTGGCTCATCACGTTTCGTCGGGCAAGCCGCTGAATCCGACCGTCTATGAGAT
>CALKYG010000043.1 GCA_938003575.1 uncultured Alphaproteobacteria bacterium | reverse complement strand
TTGCCCCGCCTTGACGTCTTCCGCCGTAAAGACGCCGACGCCTTCGATGTCGCTCCTTGCGATATAGGTGTTGATGATAAACATGAGCGTCAACAGGTGATGGCGGCGACTGTCTAGCCGAATCTCATGAGCCAGTCATCGCGGTCAGCGGCCCAGATGTCGAGTCTGATGCCGGGCGAGTAATCGAACGCCTCCCCCGACAGCCGTTCGCCGATCTTCGCGGCGACCGCGCGGCTGTTCGCGTTCCCAGGGTCGATCAGCGAGATGATCCGCGCAAGCCCTGGCTTGACGGCGAATATCCATCGGATTGCGGCGATCGCCGCCTCTCCCGCGTAGCCTCTTCCCCAATAGGCGCGGTCGATGGCCCAGCCGCATTCAAGGCCGGGCCATCCCTCAGGCATCCAGGGGCCGACGCGGCCGACCCATGCCCCGGAACCGCGTTCGATCACCGAGAACATGCCGAAGCCGCGCATCGTCCAGTGCCCGAGCAACGTCGCAAACCCGCGCCATTCCGCACTCCGCGGCTGAGGCTGTTTCGTTGCCGTCAGGAATGAGGCGACGTCGGGATGCGCCATCATCCCGGCATGCGCTTCAAAATCATCCGGCGCGAGCGGCCGAAGAACAAGGCGTTCGGTCTGGAGCGTCAGCGGCATTTGCGCGTTCTAGCGCCCCTTGTTCAAGATCTCCAGACAACTGCGTTCAAAGGCGCGCGCGGCGGCTTCATGCGTGAAATTCCTTTCAACAAGCGCCCGTGCAGCCGATGCAAGACGCGCGCGCAACGACGCGTCGTCCAGCAGGCGGAGCGCAGCTGCTGCAAACGCGCACGCTCCGTCCGCAATGAGAAGATGCCTGTCGTTCTCGACAGGAAGTCCTTCGACGCCGAGCGCCGTCGACACGACGGGAAGCCCCATCGACATCGCCTCATACGCCTTGATACGCGTGCCGCCGCCGACGCGCAACGGAATGAAGAAGGCGGCGCCCTTTGCATGATCGCGCACGTCTTCGACAAAATCAGTGAAGCGCCAGTTCATGCCTTTGCCACGATTGATCATCGCGCGCGGCGGATTTTTACCGATGACGATAACGGAGGCGTCGGGGCGTTGCGAAACGATCAGCGGCCAGACCTCGTCCATGAACCATAAGAGTCCGTCCTGATTGGCTTTCCAGTCGATCGAACCCGTGAACACGAGTATCGGCGGCGCGTTGTCAGGGGGCGGCGAGAAACGGAAGCGGTCCGGATCGACGCCGGTTGGAATTGCAAAAGTCGCTGCAGCGTTGAAACGGCGGCGGAATGTTTCGGCGTCACGGTCTGAAACAGCGATGACGCCGGCTGCGCGTTCGCACGCCATTCTTTCGAACCGGCGCATTTTCGCGGCTTCGCGCGCCCACACAACTTTCATCGCGCCTCGCGCATTCCCGGCATGGCGCTCGAGTATCTCTGTCTCGACATTATGCGCGAAGAACAGATGCGGCGCATTCAATTGCGCCGGCGACGCTGCCAGCGACTGAACATAATCGAAAACAATGAGATCCGGTCGATCCCGGATTGCGGTCGCAACCGCATTCCTGAAGGGAGCGTCAGCGTCCGAAAAAGCTGATATCGGAATGCTGGTCATAAACCCCAGCGCGCGCCGCACGCGCCAGATCAGGTTTTTTGGCGACGGCGCGAAGAATTCAATCCTGTCGGCCAGCATTGTGACTTCTGCGCTCCATCTCACGCGCTCACTTGCGGTCGCCGGGGACAGGAGGCGGGTATTGAATGCGCCGCCCTTGAGATGTCGCAAAATATTGGCGCTGCGGATTTTTCCGCCGGCATCCAGCGGGAACAGGAACTGCGGCGATATGAAAAGAAGCGTCGGTTTCCCGCTCACCAGGCCAGGCCCCGATAGTCGGCGCCGCAGAATTCAAGATCCCTGTCGTCTGAAAGGTCGATAAGGATCTTGCCGACGCCTCGTTCAAGGATCGCCGCCTTATCGACGCTCGTGGCGTGGCCGAAAATGATAATTTCCGCCCCATCGACGGCGTCTTCCGCATCACGCGCCATCATCTCGACAAAATGCGGAATTTCGCGCTCGATGAACTCCTTGTTTTTGCCCATCAGCCGGCTCGCATCGACGAATGGATCGACGATTCGCAGACTGTAGCCCTTGCCGATCAGTTTTTCAGCCAGAGCGACATAGGGCGATTCCCTCAAATCATCGGTTCCCGGTTTGAAGGCAAGTCCAAAGAGAACAATCGGGCGCCGCCCACAGGCGCGCACGGCGGCGAGCGCAGCATCAAGATGGGCGTCATTAGAGGCGATGGCGGCCTTCATTATCGGCGCGGCCGCTTGCCCGCGTTCCGCGAGTGAAATCATCGCGCGCAGGTCTTTCGGCAGACAGGAGCCGCCGAATGCGAAACCCGGACGAAGGTATGCGGGTGAAATGTTGAGCACCGTGTCCTTGACAAAAACGTCAAGGGCGTCGCGCGCATCGACGTCGGCCGATTTAAGAATGCGCGCGGCTTCGTTGGCGAACGCCACCTTGAGGCCATGCCAAGCGTTCGATAACAGCTTGATCGACTCCGCCGTCGACGGCCCGGTTCGGATAACCTCGCTTTCAACGCCGTCATAGAGGCGCGCGACTGTTTCAAAAGCCGTATCCGATAGCGCGCCGATAATCGTGAACGGCGGCTGGCGGAAATCACGGACGGAACGCCCCTCGCGCAGGAATTCCGGATTGAATGCGAGATGAATGCGCTTGCCGAGCGGCTCGTCCGCTGATTGTTCGAGAATTGGGGCGAGGCGGTTTTCCGTCGTTCCAGGCGGTATGGTCGAGCGAACGACCACGACATGCGCCTGATCCGTTCCGCGCAGCGCCGCACCGATTTCTTGGATGACATGATCTACGTATGACAGGTCGGGCGTTCCATCGTCCGCTGTCGGCGTCCCGACTGAGACGATTGAAACGTCGGACGAGCGCACGGCGCCGGCGGCGTCCTTCGTCGCGCGAAACTTTCCTAACTTGACCGCGCCGGCTGTCAGTTCGGCAATCATCTCCTCGACGATCGGCGCCTCGCCCGCATTGATCATGTCGACTTTCGCGTCACATACGTCGACGCCGAGAACTTCATGGCCGAGTTCGGCGAAACAAGCGCCCGAAACCGCGCCAACATAGCCAAGTCCGAAAATCGCTACTTTCATCGTGGGTTTCCAGCCGAAGCGCGCTGTCGACAATCGGCGGCATATCTTAAATTTTCGCGCCGATCGCCGCCAGGTTGCAAAAATAATCCCTCCCTACCCGCATCGGGAGAAATGCCGGGAATCAATCAAACGCCGCGCGTTAACAATTGTTGAACAGGACGCGCGCGCCTGTCACGATTGGCGCGGCAAATATGGAGTCAGGCATGTTGCGTTCCGCTTTCGCCGCCGCACTGGCGCTGATCTTGTCGACAGAACCGGCCAGCGCCGCCCGGCTCGTTCATCCAACCGGCGTTGTGAAATCGGCCGAAAAAGGCGTCAATGTCTGGCGCGGCAAGGAGCGCATGGCGATTGAAGCCCCCGCTCCGAAGGCGGCGCCCGCACCGTGCGTTTCAAAGACCGTCATCGTTTACGCGAATGCGCTGCCCGAGCGGCGGTTGAGAACGCAGGGCTTCTGGTCGGGCGACGGCCTGACGCCGGCGATGCGGCTCGCCCGGCGTCCATTGACGCAGGGCTTTTACGCCGACCGCATCGCCGCTGGTCTATGATGGTCAGCCAAGACTCGGATCGAGCTTCTTGCAGGCCGCCATCAATTCGTGAACTGCGGCGACTGAATTGTCGAACATCGCCTTCTCTTCGGCCGTGAACGCAACTTCGACGATGCGCTCAACGCCGTTCTCGCCGATGACGATCGGCACGCCGACATAGGTGTCGTCGACGCCGTACTCGCCGGAAAGATGCGCGGCGCACGGAACGACCATGCGTTTGTTTTTCAGATAGCATTCCGCCATCTGGATCGCCGAAGCCGCCGGCGCGTAATAGGCCGAGCCCGTCTTCAGCAAGGCGACAATTTCGCCGCCGCCCTTGCGCGTGCGGTCGACGATCGCGTCTATTCTTTCCTTCGTCGTCCAACCCATTTTGATCAAATCGGGCAGCGGAATGCCGGCGACCGTAGAATAGCGGACGAGCGGCGCCATGGTGTCGCCATGCCCGCCGAGTACGAATGCTGAAACGCTCTCAACGGCGACATTAAATTCCTCGGCAAGGAAGAGACGGAAGCGAGCAGAGTCGAGAATGCCCGCCATGCCGACGACGCGATTCGTCGGCAACCCTGAAAACCGCTGCAGCGCCCATACCATCGCGTCGAGCGGATTGGTGATGCAGATGACGAAAGCGTTCGGGGCGTATTGCTTGACGCCCTCGCCGACCGCCTTCATCACTTTCAGATTGATGCCGAGAAGATCGTCGCGGCTCATGCCCGGCTTTCGCGCAACCCCCGCCGTCACGATGCACACATCCGCGCCGGCGATATCCTTATAGTCCTGCGTTCCCTTCAGCTTCGAGCCGTAACCGTCGATCGGGGCCGACTGCGCGATATCGAGGGCCTTGCCCTGCGGCAGGCCTTCGGCGACATCGAAAAGAACGATTTCGCCAAGCTCCTTCTGCGCGGCGATATGAGCAAGCGTGCCGCCGATCATGCCGGAGCCGATCAAAGCGATTTTCGTGCGGGCCATTGGAATTGTCTCCTTGCAGGGGTCCGAAAAGATTTTGCGCGCGCTCTATAATGCCTTTCCGCACAGAACGGAAATGCGACAGGCTGAAATTCTGCTGGGACCGCATTAAAACAGGATGCGAACCGTTCCCATCGCCGATGAAGAAACAAAGGGATCGCCGTCAACGCGCGGGCCGGCAGGGCCCGTCGGCGTGAATTCCTCATCTTCCGGGCCGTAGACCAGGTCCATGGTTCGGAAATAAACATATTCCGCGCCGATCGATAGCCGTCCGCCGAGAGCGAGTTCGACGCCGGCGCGGCCCTGATAGGCGAAAGCCGCGTCGCGCGCGCCAAGCTCGTTCTCGACGCGCGCGCCGCCGACGCCGACGCCGATAAAGGGAGTGAACCGGGACTTGTTTGGAAAATCGAAATAGACATTAGACATCAGCGCTTGCGCGACGACCTCATCATTGACGGCGGCGGGAACGAGCGGCGGCGAACTCGAATATGCGACGGCGTCAATCGACGATTCCATCCTTCGATATTCAAGCTCGGTGCGCGTGCGCGCGTACTGAAACCCGATAGCCGCAGAAAAGCTGAGCCCTTCGCCGAGATCGGTCGATTTCGCCGCCGGGGGCGGCGGCGCAAAGACGGCGTTCGGATTCCAGGTCAGGTCCTGATCAAGCGCCTCGCCGAACGCGATGCCGGCGGCGGCGCGAGCATAGACGCCGACGTCGCGCGGTGAGCCGGTTTCGGCAAAGGCGGAAAGCGGCGCCAGCGCCGCAAAGGCGATCACCAATAATCTCTGCACGGAACAATCCCCTGCTGAATTGACCGTCGCACAATGACGGCGCGACAGACCATATCAAGGCTCGGCCCAAGCTGGAAGCCTCATGGGCGGCCCGAAAGCCGCGCATAATCGCGCGCCTATTCGGCGGCGCGCGCAAATTCTGGTCTCGCGGCGCGGTCGTGCTCACGGATGAATTTGGCGAGGCGCGGCTGGATTTCATTGCGCCAGCGCGAGCCGTTGAAAACGCCGTAATGGCCGACGCCCGGCTGGATATAGTCGAACTTCATTTCGGTTGGAATGTTGACGCAGAGGTCGTGCGCCGCTTGCGTCTGTCCGATGCCTGAGATGTCGTCGTTTTCGCCTTCGACAGTCATCAGCGCGATGTCGGTGATCGCTTCAGGCTTCACGCGGCGGCCGTGATGAATGAAATTTCCTTCCGCGAGGGAGAAATCCTGGAAAACCTCGCGAATGGTCTGGAGATAGAATTCTTCGGTGAGATCAAGAACCGAAAGATATTCGTCGTAGAACTTGCGGTGCTTTTCCGCGCTGTCGCCATCGCCTTCGACTAGGTGGTTGAAGTAGTCGTAGTGAGCGTTCAGATGCCGATCGTGATTCATCGACAGGAATGAATACAGCTGAACGAAGCCCGGATACACGCGGCGCATGACGCCGGGATAGGGCGCCGGCGTCGTGTAAATCATGTTATTTCGGAACCAGTCGAAGCTTCTTTGCTGCGCGAGAAGGTTCGGCACCGTCGGCGACCGGCGCGCGTCGATCGGGCTGCCCATGATGGTGATTGACGAGGGCCGGCATTCGTCGCCGTCTTCCGCCATCAGCGACGCGGCGGCGAGCAGCGCCGGGCCCGGCTGACAAACGGCGATCGCATGCGCGCCCGGGCCGATCCCGTGAAGGAATTCGATCAGGTAGTCGATATACTCATTGAGGTCGAAACGGCCCGCGGCGACAGGCACGTTCCGAGCGTTCATCCAGTCGGTGATGTAAACATCATGATCCGGCAGCATCGCCTCGACCGTGCCTCGAAGCAGCGTCGCATAGTGGCCTGACAAGGGCGCGACTATCAAAACCGCCGGATCGGCGCCCGGTCCCCGCGCGGCGGCAAGAGCGCGCTCGCTGCGCCGGAAATGAAGGAGGTCGCAGAACGGTTTCGACGCGGCAATCTCAATCGTCACCGGAACCTGGCGGCCGGCGACGACCGTTTCCGAGATTTCCCATGCTGGTTTCGGATAGCGGCGGGTCGCATTTTCAAACACGTCAAGGGCCGCGGCGGAAGCGCGTGCGACCCAGGTGTCTGCAAGCGGGTTAAGCGGTGAGCGCCAGAATTTCGCGCCGAAGCCGGCCGCAAGGCGCGCAGGGGCGACCGCGGCGTAGCCGAACTCAAAAGCGGAATAGAGCATTGGGCCCCTCTGAACTCCTACGCAACGCAGCGCCCGAACCGAATATCGCCTCCCCGCATGGCGTCCGGCGTCGGAGATCGGGAGTCTGCCATGCGCCTTCGGGGCGGCGCAACAATTATTACGCACCTGCAATATTTAGGAATCGCTTAACGCATGCGCCAGTGGCGTCGCCGATAGTACAATATTATCAATAACCTACTTTGAGTCGCGCCCCTAAAGTCGGGCGCGGACGGCGTTGGCGATTTCAACCGGGGTCAGCGTGTCCTGCAACGCATATCGGAGACCGCCATCCTTATCCACAAGATAGAAAAGGCTCGAATGGTTCATCGTATAGCCGATTTTCGGATCATCGACCGGCTCCGGTTCAGCGTAAACCTTGAAGCCTGCTTTCGCCTTGTCGATCGCCGCATGATCGCCTGTGAGGCCGATCAAGCGCTGATCGAAGGCAATATAGGCGGCGATCTTCTCCGGGGTGTCGCGGTCCGGGTCGACTGTGATGAAAAGCGGGACGATCTTCTCCTGCTCCGCCGGCGTGAGTTCGTTCAGCGCAGCGCTGAGGCGACCGAGCGCGAGCGGACAGACATCCGGACAGGTCGCAAAACCGAAATAGACGATGGCCACCCGCCCCTTGAGGTCTTCGTCGCGCATCAGCCGGCCCGACTGATCGATCAGCTCAAAGTCCGCGGAAAATTGATCGGACAGGGCAATGGCGCGCTCGGGCTTTGACGGCGATCTTGCGCAGGAAGCCGCCGCAGCGGCCAAAACCGACATGACGACCAACAACGGCGATTTCAATCCAGCCATGAATCACTCCTTTTTCTTTCCGAGAGCGCCAGGCTCGCTTATCCCTCGGCAGGAGCGTGGTCCAGCCTTCGGCAGACGGCCGCCGCGAGAAATGATGACGACCCAATGAACCGGTTCGACGACGCCGCTGAAATCGCCGCGCAGGCTTTGCGCGGGCCACTGCGGATTCGAACGCTGACGACGTTGCGATGGCTAGCCGTCGCCGGACAATTGTCAGCGCTCCTGATCGTTCATTTCGCACTCGGCTTCCCGGTGCCGCTCGGGCTCTGTCTCGCTGTAACGGCGGCGAGCGCCTGGCTCAACATATTCACAATGCTGCGCTTTTCGTCGCAACGCTACCTTTCGGACCGGGAAGCCGCGGGTTACATCTCCTTCGACATCGCGCAGCTTTGCGCGCTTCTATTCCTTACGGGCGGTCTACAAAACCCGTTCTCCGTCCTTATTCTCGCTCCGGTTACTATTGCGGCGAGCGTCCTGCCTTTGCGGCTGACCATTCTCGTCGGATCGCTTGCCTTTGCCGGCATCTCCATTCTTGCGGCGCTGCATCTGCCGCTGCCATGGCGGATCGACCAGCCGTTGGCCTTCCCGCCGGTGCTCAACATCGGGATCTGGGTCTCACTGTCCTTCGCCGTTGCGTTCTTCGCAGCATACGCCCACCGCGTTGCAGCGGAAGCATCGGAATTGCGGGGGGCGCTTGCCGCCTCGCAGCTTGTCCTCGCCCGAGAAGAGCGGCTCGCCGCGCTGGGAGGGCTCGCCGCCGCCGCCGCGCATGAACTTGGAACGCCGCTCGCGACGATCCAGCTCACGGCAAAGGAGATGGCGGATGAACTGGAGGGAGCGGGCCTGCTTGAGGAGGATGCGCGGCTTCTCGTCAGCCAAGCGCAGCGGTGCCGAGAGATCCTCGGCCGGCTTTCAAACCGGGGCGACGCCGGCGACATCATGATGGACCGCATCGCCGCTGACCTCCTGTTGAAAGAAGCGGCGGGTCCGTTTGTCGACTCACGCCTCGGTCCCGCCGTCATATTCGAGGTGAAAGGCGGAGGCCAGAACGAAGCGCCCCCGATTCTGCAGCGGCGGCCGGAGATCATCTACGGCCTTCGGAACATCATTGAGAACGCCGTCGCTTATGCGCGCTCGAAAGTTCTCGTCAGCGCTGACTGGGACGACCGGTCCTTCAAGATCGAGGTGCATGACGACGGGCCGGGATTTTCACCCGAGATTCTCGGTCGCTTGGGCGAGCCGTATTTGGGGGGGCGCGCGCGCGGCGCGCGCGGCGGCGCAGGGAAAGGCGGCCTTGGCCTTGGGTTCTTTATCGCCAAAACGCTGCTTGAACGAACCGGCGCGTCGGTCTCGTTCGAAAACCGGCCATGGGACCGCGGCCAACCCGAAGGCGGCGCCTGGATTGAGGCGCGCTGGCCAAGAGCGGCGATCTTCACCGCACCAGACCAATAGCCAGGCATTGACTGCAAACCTTGCGCAATCGGCTTCGTTAGCGCAAAAACGGCGCGACCTTGAATCGAATGCAAGCCCCGCGAGCGCGCGGAGCTGGTAACCGGAACGGAATTGATGAGCGAAGAGATCATGACAGCCGAGGGGCTGCCCGAGGACGCCACGCTGCTGATCGTAGATGATGACGAACCGTTTCGCATCCGCCTCGGTCGAGCAATGGAAAAGCGCGGCTTTGCGACATCGCTTGCCGCCGGCGCCAAAGAGGCGATCAGGATGGCGCGCGAAAATCCGCCTGCCTTCGCCGTCGTCGATCTGCGGCTCGAAGACGGCGACGGGCTCGAAGTCGTCAATGCAATCCATGATATCCGCGAAGACTGCCGCGTCGTGATGCTGACGGGCTATGGCAACATCGCTACGGCGGTCGCAGCCGTGAAGGCCGGCGCGCTCGACTATCTCTCAAAACCCGCAGACGCGGATGATGTTGAGAAGGCGCTGCTCGCTCGCGGCGGCGCGCGGCCCGAGCCGCCGGAAAACCCGATGTCGGCCGATCGCGTACGCTGGGAGCACATTCAGCGAGTTTACGAATTGTGCAATCATAACGTCTCAGAGACGGCGCGCCGGCTCGGCATGCACCGCCGGACCCTGCAACGCATTCTCGCGAAAAAGGCGCCGAAATAGGCGGCAAACGGCTTGTCCGACCGGGGCGGCGCTGCGCGTTGCGACGAAGCGTTCTCCCGCCGCGTTGAACCGTTCCAGACTTCTTGACCGGGGCGGCGGCGTCCCTAGGGTCGTCGGCAGTCCAGCCGGTCCGCCGGCGCCAGAGAGGAAACACCATGCGTTCACTTAAATTGACGGTCGCCGCTTCGGCGATTGCCGCCAGCCTTTCGTCCGCCTTCGCCGCCGACATCAATATTCCGTATGAAGAGTTCAAACTCGAGAACGGCCTGCGCGTCGTCGTGCATGAAGACAGAAAGGCGCCGATCGTTGCGGTGTCTATCTGGTATCATGTCGGATCAAAGGACGAGCCGGAAGGACGCACGGGCTTTGCGCACCTTTTTGAACATTTGATGTTCAATGGGTCGGAGAACTTCAATGGAGAGTGGTTTGAGCCGATGGATGAAGTCGGCGCGACCGATCTGAACGGCACGACATGGTTCGACCGCACCAATTACTTCCAGACCGTGCCGACACCGGCGCTCGATCGCGTTCTCTGGATGGAATCGGACCGAATGGGCCACCTTCTGGGCGCGATTACGCAGGAAAAGCTCGATGAGCAGCGCGGCGTCGTCCAGAACGAGAAGCGTCAGGGCGACAACCAGCCCTACGGCCGCATGGAATATGCGACGCTCGCTGGCCTTCTTCCCGCCGGGCACCCCTATTCGCATTCGACCATCGGGTCGATGGAGGATCTCGACGCCGCAGATCTCGAAACGGTCAAGAACTGGTTCCGCGAATATTACGGCGCGGCGAACGCCGTGCTCGTTCTGGCCGGCGACATTGACGCGAAAACCGCGCGGGAAAAGGTCGAAAAATACTTCGGCGACATTGAAAGCGGGCCGCCGCTTACGCGGGCGGAAGAAAATGCGCCGAAACTCGCCGTCAACAAACGCGAGATCATGTATGATCGCGTGCCGCAGGTGAAGATCGACCGCAACTGGGTGGCGCCGGGCCGCGTGACGAAAGACGCCGTGTTGCTGACGCTTGCGGCCGAGGTGCTTGGCGGCGGCAAGACATCTCGCCTGTACCAGCATCTCGTTTACAAACTCGAGCTTGCGACGAGCGCGACTGCGCAGCTTCAGGATCAGGAGCTTTTGAGCTTTTACTCGGTCACGGTCGATCCGAAAAAGGAGGCCGATCCGGCCAAGGTCGAAGCCGAGATGGAAAAGGTCGTCGCCGATTTCCTCGCCAAAGGGCCGACGAAAGCGGAACTCGACCGCGCCAAGGCGTCGATTGAAGCCGGCATACTGCGCGGACTTGAACAGGTCGGAGGGTTTGGCGGCAAGGCCGTGACGCTTGCAGAAGGCGCGCTTTACGCGAATGATCCGGGCTTCATCGTCAAGCAGCTCGACTGGCTCAAAGCGGCAACGCCGGCTGAAGTGCTCGCCGCCGCGCGCGATGTGATGAACGCCGGCTATTACCAGCTGACGGTTCTTCCGTTCCCGGAATATAAAACCGTCGCCTCGCCGGTTGATCGGAAAGCCGGTCTGCCGCCGGCGCCGGCGACCTCTCCCGTTCTCGCCTTCCCGGCAGTCGAGGAATCGACCTTGAAAAACGGGATAAAGGTCGTGCTCGCGAACCGGCCGACGGTTCCCATCGTCAACATCTCGATGCAATTCGACGCGGGCTACGCATCAGACTCGGTCGGCTCGAAACTCGGCGCCGCCTCTTTCGCGGGCGCAATGCTTGACGAAGGAACGAAGCGCCGCACGGCGTTGACGATCGCGGAAGAACTTGAAGGGTTAGGCGCGACGCTTAACATCGCCTCCAATCTGGACATGACGAGCGTCACCATGTCGTCGCTTAAATCGAACCTTGCGGCCTCGCTCGACGTCATGTCGGATGTCATCCGCAACCCGTCATTCGATCAAGGCGAGATCAACAAATTGCGCGATCGCTGGATCGCCGGCATTGAGCAGGAAAAGGCGAATCCGGTGCAGCTTGCGCTGCGCCTTCTGCCGCCGCTGATGTACGGCGACGGCCATGCCTACGGCGTTCCGTTCACGGGCTCCGGCACAATCGAATCGGTGAAATCGCTGACGCGCGCCGATCTCGTTAAATTCCAATCAACCTGGCTGCGTCCGGACAACGCGACGATCTTTGTCGCCGGCGATGCGACGATGACGGAGATCAAGCCTGTTCTGGAACGCGCGTTCGGCGATTGGCGCGCGCCTTCGTCGCCCCTTCCGGCGAAAAACATCGCGACTGTCGAACGTCCTGAAAGGGGCCGTGTTATTATCGTCGACAAGCCAGGTTCGCCGCAGACGCTGATCCTCGCCGGCAAAGTGGCGCCGCCGACCGGCGCGGAAAACAACATCGCACTGACGACGATGAACGATATCCTCGGCGGCCAGTTCACCGCACGCATCAACATGAACCTGCGCGAGGACAAGCACTGGGCCTACGGCGCTTACACCTTCTTCCAGGACGCGCGCGGGCAGCGGCCGTATCTCGTCTACGCGCCGGTGCAGACAGACAAGACGAAAGAGTCGCTTGCGGAAATCGTTCGCGAGATGCGCGCATTCACGTCAACCAGGACTGCGACAGAACCGGAACTGAGCCGGACGATCGCGAACAACGTACGATCGCTGCCAGGGTCGTTTGAGACATCAAGCGACGTGCTGGGAAGCCTGGTCAGCTCCAACCGCTTCGGGCGGCCGTGGAACTATCCTGAGACTCTGAAGCAAAAATACGAAGCGATGACGCTGCGCGAAATCAACGAAGCGGCGCGGGAAGTCGTAAACCCGGACCAACTGATCTGGGTCCTGGTCGGCGATCGCGCGAAAATCGAGGCGGGCGTGGCGTCGCTCGGCCTCGGACCGATCGAAACAAAGGCGCTCAGCGACCTCTAAAGGCGCCTTTCGGGGGCGCGGACGAAGGCCGCATCGAAGGATGCGGCCTTTTTCATGCGTGGTCCTTGAGGATCTCTCCGGCAAGGTAGAGCGACCCGCAAATAAGAACGCGTAGCGGCTTTCGACCCGCGCCGCGCGCATGGCGCGCCGCTTCCTCAATCGATGCGCAGGGATGCGCCGGAAGACCGGCCCGTTCCGCCGCCGCCGCGACCGAGGTCGCCGCACGCGCGCCGGAATGGTCCGCCTTTACCGTGAACACTGACGAGGCAAGCCCCGCAAACGCGGCGAAGAACCCGTCGGCGTCCTTGTTTTCCTGCATGCCCGTAATGAGGACGAGCGGTTTTGGGCTTTTTTCCTCAAAGTCCGCCATCGACTGCGCGAGCGCGCGCGCCGCATGCGGATTATGGCCGCCGTCAAGCCAGACCTCCGTTTCGTCGTCGCCCTCGAAAATGTCCAGGATCGGGCCGGATTTGAGGCGCTGCAGGCGTGCGGGCCAGCGCGCCGACGACAATCCGGCCGAAAGAACCTCGTCAGGAAAATCCATCCCCGCTGCGCGCGTCGCCGCGACCGCGAGCGCGGCGTTGTAATACTGATGCGCGCCGACGAGACGCGGCGGGGATAGATCGCAAAGCCCGTTTTCATCCTGATAGACGAGGCGACCGTTCTCAATCCAGGCGTTCCATTGCATGCCGAAGGCGAAGAGGGCCGCATTTTCCGCAAGCGCATGCGATTCAAAAACCGCCATCGCTTCGGGCGTTTGCGCGCTGACGACCGCGGGCGCGCCGGGCTTGAAGATGCCTGCCTTTTCGCGCGCGATCGCCGCCAGCGAGTCACCGAGAAAATTCTGATGATCGAGGGCGATCGGCGTCACCACCGCAACGAGCGGCCTCTCGAGAATGTTTGTCGCGTCAAGCCGGCCGCCGAGGCCGACTTCGAGGATGAGATAGTCGGCTGGCGTTTCCGCGAAAGCCAGGAACGCCGCCGCGGTGATCGTTTCGAAGATCGTCAGGTCGTCGTCGCCCGTCGCCCTGTCAACGCGCTCTATGGCGTCGATAAAGGCGTCGTCGGCAATCTCGCGTCCGGCGAGCGTTATCCGCTCATTGTAACGGACGAGGTGCGGCGAAGTGAAGGAATGGACCGTCGCGCCCGACGCCTCGAGGATCGCCCTGATATATGCAATCGTCGATCCCTTGCCGTTGGTGCCGGCGACATGAAAGACGGGCGGCAGTTTCTTGTGCGGGCTCGCCAGCCGGTCGAGCGTCCTCACGATGCGCCCCAGTCCGAGATTGATGAGGGCCGGCCGGCGCTGCGCCACCCGCTCAAGAGCCGCTTCAACGGCGTCCATTGACGTTTTTCCCGGCTGCTATTCAGCCGCGCGGGCTGTATGTCCGACGTCGCTCGCCGGGATCCGGTTCGAAACCCCGCCGCGGGCTCCCCTCTTCATCAGCACACGGATCAGGGCGCCAAGCGTCGAGCGGATTTCGCCCCTCGGCGCGACAATGTCGACCATTCCCTTCTGCATCAGGAATTCGGATCGTTGGAACCCGTCGGGGAGCTTTTCTCGTATCGTCTGCTCAATGACACGAGGGCCGGCGAAGCCTATAAGAGCGCCCGGTTCCGCAATATGGACATCGCCGAGCATCGCATAAGAGGCTGTGACGCCGCCAGTCGTCGGATGCGTAAGCACGACGATGTAGGGAAGTCCCGCCTCGCGCACCATCTGCACGGCGATCGTCGTGCGCGGCATCTGCATCAGGGAAAGAATGCCTTCCTGCATGCGTGCGCCGCCGGAGGCGGTGAACACGATCAACGGCGCCTTCGACTCGACGGCGATTTCGGCGGCTTTGATCAGCGATTCGCCGAGCGCCATGCCCATTGAGCCGCCCATGAAGTCGAAATCCTGTACGGCGGCAACCGCCGTTTCGCCTTCGATCTTGCCTTTTGCGACGAGCATTGCGTCCTGATGGCCGGTCTTGCGCCGGGCTTCCCTTAAACGGTCCGAATATTTCTTTTCGTCCTTGAACTGCAAAGGATCGAGCGACGGCTCCGGCGTTGAGATTGCGGTGAACGCGCCGTCATCGAACAACGTCGCCAATCGCTGATCCGCCGACATCCGCATGTGATAGCCGCATGACTTGCAGACATAGAGCGCGAATTCGAGGTCCTTGCCGAAAAGCATCTCGCCGCAGCCGCCGCATTTGACCCAAAGGGGGTCCGCGCCGTCATCGGTCCGCTTGAAAAGGTTCTTGATCCCGGGAGGCGTCAGATTCGACAGCCAGCTCATTCGTCACCCTCCGTCCCGTCCGGCGTTTCGGCGGGAAGCGCGCACAGCGCCTGCAAACTCACGCGCCAGATTCAACACCGCGTCGACGACAATATCGTCCTCGCCGACGGTTTCCTCAAGGGACGCTTGGTTAAGATGCGACGCCAGCGCCTCCACCAGCGCCGAGCCGACAACCACGCCGTCCGCAATTCGGGCTGTCCGGGCTGCTCCATCAGCCGTTTTGATCCCGAAACCGACTGCCACCGGCAATGCCGAAGCCCTCCTGATCCGGGCGATTGCGGCTTCAACATCCGCTTTTTCCCCGGTTGCCCCGCCTGTCACTCCGGCGACCGATACGTAATAAAGAAATCCTGAAGTGTTCCTGAGGAGCGCCGGCAGGCGCCGGTCGTCGCTCGTCGGCGTCGCGAGACGGATGAAATCAAGGCCCGCCGCTCGGGCTGGCAGGCAGAGTTCTGAGTCCTCCTCGGGCGGCAGATCGACGACGATTAGGCCGTCGACGCCGGACGCCGATGCATCCTTCAGAAAACGGTCCACCCCATAGGCGTGGAACGGATTGTAATAGCCCATGAGGATAACAGGCGTCCGGTCGTCGCCCGCCCGAAACGCGGCCACCAGGTCGAGCGTTTTCTTCAAGGTCTGACCAGCGGCAAGCGCCCTCAGGCCCGCCGCCTGAATGGCCGGGCCGTCCGCCATCGGATCGGTGAAGGCGACGCCGATCTCAATAAGATCCGCCCCCGCCGCCGGCAGCCCTTGTACGAGCTTCAGGGATCTAGCGAAATCAGGATCGCCGGCCATGACAAACGGGATGAAGGCGGCGCGACCCTCTTTTTTCAAGGCGGCGAAAGTGCGAGCGATGCGGGTCAAACAGCCTCAGGGAGAAAACGAGGCTTCTCCTACATCGCCCGTCGCGCATTGCAAGCGCGGGCCGTCAACCTGTAGTATTTGAGGTTGAGTTTTCCTCGATGCGTGTTGATCGGGCGAAATGGTCTACGGCCATCGGGGGGTGTCGATGAAGCAGTTGTTTTTGACTCTCATTCTGTTGTCGGCGGCGGTCTTTCCTGCGACAGCCGATGCCTCCGCAGATGCGCCGCCGCAGTCGATTGAAGACCTGCGCGTGCAAATCGGCAATGTCTTGGAGTCGGCTGAGGGAGAGCCTTCCGCCGGCCTTGCGCTGATCGAAAACGGCGACGCGGTCTGGCGAGGCGGCGTCGGTGTCGCCGATCCCGGGACGGACCGGCCGGCTGATGCGATCACGCACTACCGCATCGGCTCGATTTCAAAAATGTTCGTCGC
Source organism: uncultured Alphaproteobacteria bacterium (assembly GCA_938003575.1). Classification (GTDB taxonomy): domain Bacteria; phylum Pseudomonadota; class Alphaproteobacteria; order Caulobacterales; family Parvularculaceae; genus Amphiplicatus. The sequence goes on along the minus strand of CALKYG010000043.1, from coordinate 8,508 downwards.
AATGGCCGTGATGCAGCAGGTCGAACGCGGACGGCTCAGTCTTGAGGCTTCCGTCGCGGAATTGGCGCCGGAGCTGCCGGTGCGGAACAGGTGGAGCAAAACCGACCCGATCAAGGTCGTTCATTTGCTGGAGCACACAGCCGGATTCGACGATATGCATTACCGGAACTGGCTGGCCCGCGAGAACCGTCCTCTGGCTGAAATCATGCAGGACCTTGACGCAGAGCTTGTAACACGCTGGCGGCCAGGTCTGTGGCACGCTTATTCTAATCCAGGCTACGCCGTCGCCGCTTATCTCGTTGAAAAGTCGAGCGGCGTTCCGTTTGAGGACTATGTCAATCGTGAGCTGTTGGCGCCGCTCGGCATGACGGAAACACTCTGGAACGCGGAAGGAGCCGGATTGGCGCTCGCGACCGGTTATGAAAAGAACGGCGAGCCGGCGCAATGGCAGCGGCTGAAGCTTCGCGTTGCGGGGGCGTTGATATCGACGCCGGACGACATGGCGAAACTCGCCGCCTTTCTCGTGAGCCGCGGGCGGACGGCGCCGGGCGTTCTCACCGAGGCGTCGCTGCTGCGCATGGAGCGGGCGGAAACAACGGCGTCGGCGCGGGCGGGCCTGACATTCGCTTATGGTTTGGGCAATTACACGCGACAGGTGAGCAATCTCGCCTTTCACGGTCATGACGGATCGCTGCCCGGCTACCTTTCGACCATCCTTTATTCGCCGGAACATGACGTCGCGCTGGCCGTCATGGTTGCAACAAGTGATTATGACGTGTTTGCGCGTGTGCGCGGTCTGACGGCGAGCTATCTCTTGCGCAATGTCGACACGCCTGAAGAGGGCGCCTTCGACGCCGGCGCGGTCGTTGATCCCGCAAATAACGGCTATTATTTCCCGGTTAACCCGCAAAACTCGCTATGGGGCGGCCTCGCGCGCACAATGAACGGCGCAAAACTATCCGCGCAGGGCGATCGTTATCGCTTCGCACCGCCGCTCATGCCCTTCGCGGCGATCGAGTATTTCCCGATGCCTGACGGCCAGTTCCGCGATCCTGGCAAGGCGCTGGCGACTGGCGTCTTTGTGACCGATGATGAAGGCCGCAGGGGTCTCACCGATATTGATACCGCTTATGTGCGCGGTTCCTGGGCGAGCGTCGCGCTTCCGCAATATGGCGTCGCGGTCGCCATGTTCCTCATGCTGAGCTCGCTTCTTTTTGCGTTGGCATGGGCGCCGCGGTTGCTGTTTGGCGGCGTGCGAAACGTAGACCACCTCACGGTTCGGGCGTGGCCGTTGCTGGCGACGCTCGTGTTCGCGGCGGCGATTGCGACGGCGTCGCAGATGCGTCTGACCGATATGCTGGGCCCGAACGCGAAGACGATCCTGTTCTGGGCGCTCGGCTGGCTGTTTGGGCTGTTCGCCCTCATGGGCGTGATCGACGGGCTGCGCAGATTCGGCGCTCAGCGCAGCAGATTTGTTGCTGTTCATTCGCTGGCGACGTCTTTAGCCGCTTTCGGTCTTGCATGCTGGTTTTTGTCGATCGGGCTGATCGGCATTCGCCTTTGGGCTTGGTGAAACGTCACCGGGCTGATGCGCGCGGACTACGCCGACTTGGAAATCGGCGCCGATTGCTGGCGTGAACACCTGCGCCGCGCCCTCTCCGGCGGGTTCGGTCATCGCGCGCTTCATCCGTTGCGACTTCATCGGATCGTCGGGGCGGACGTGGCTGACAATCTCCGGCGCGAAGTCCGGAAGGCCGGCGGAAACTAATCCGCCTTTCTCGACAAGGCGTCGCCGACGCCAAGCGCGCAATGGTTCGCAACGCTTATAATCTCGTCGGCGACGTATGGACTTGGACGGCCTTGGGCGCCAACAGCACGGCGATGATTTCCTCTTTCGTCTGCGAGCGCTCAGGCCAAAGACCTACAGGACGCGGACTAAGCCCCAAGGAAATTCAACCTGGGATACCGCCCGTCAGCCGCGCACGTAAATCTTGCGGCCGTGATCGTAGGTATAGTTCAGCCGGAGAGTGCGGTCATATTTCAGTTTGAGCTTCGGCGGCGCCTTGTAGCGACGATCGCTCTTATGGCGGCGGTCGCTGCGGTCATAATGGCGGTCGTCCCCCCGCCAGCCGTCGCCGCGCCATTCGCCGCGATCGGAGACGTAATAAAAGGCGCTTCGCGGACAGATCGTGATCGACCTGTCGCGGCGGTCCTCACGGCGGTCAAAGCGGTCTTCGGCGCGGTCGCGCCGGGAATAGTCAAAGCGTTCGTCGCGGCGATTTTCGCGCGCGTCGCGCCAGTCCTCGCGAGTGTCGGCGCAGCGGCGCGCATCGAGCCGCCATTCGCCGGCGAAAGCGGGCGCCGCCCCGAGCACGAGGCCGGCGCCGGCAAGAGCTGCAATGATTTTCTTCATGGTGTTTATCCCTGTCGCTATGGGCCCCTCCAGCCCGACAGGAATTGAACGGGGCGGCGGCCGGCGATCCGTCGCGACCCGGCAAGGTCTTTTCGGGGTTTTATCGCGGCTAAATTACGGCCGCCGCCTCACGCCGCCCGCCCTATTTTGCAAAGCGGCGCGGCGCCGCCGTGCCTGTTCGTTTCAGTGAGCCTTCCCCGCCGGAACTTTGCGGCGTCGAGGCTCAACGGCGGAGATCAGCCGCGATTCTTTCGTCGAGACGCGCATTCAGCCTGCGCAACGCCTCGGCGGCCGCGGCGAAATCAGCGCCGGCGAAGCCGCCCAGCATGTCTCTAATGACGGTCAGCTCGCGCTTTTGAAGCTGGACGCAGCTTTCGATTCCGGCGGCCGTCAATGAGTACAATTTCGACCGCTTGTGGCGTGGGTTTTCGGCAGCGCGCACGAAGCCCTTGGCGACCAGCCCATCGAGCACAGGCTGGATCGATTGGCGCGTCACCGGTTTGCGCCGGGCGATCTCCGGCGCAGTCGCCTCGCCCTCAATAAAGAGGTCGCGCATGATTCCGCGTTCTGACGCGCTGACGCCGAGGTCCGCAAAGACGGAATCCGCGATCGCGCTCAACCTGAAAAATGCCTTCGGCACTTCGTTGACGGTCGCCAGGACGTCGCTTTCAGGGCTGGGTTCGGGATCGTACATGACAATAAACCTGTCAAAAAGGCAGGCATCCTGTCAAATTAATTCGGCGCCGCATTTAGCGCCGCCCAAGGCGCTGGTCAGGCGCCCGCCTCTTTCAGCGCACGAAACGAGATCATCTTTCGCTGCGCTTCATCCCAAAGGGCGAGCCGCGCGCACTTGAAACTTTCCAGAATCGTCAGCTTTGGCATGGCGAGCAGGTCCTTGCTCGTCTTGTAACACTCAGGAAGACGGTAATTCGGGATGCCGCTTGCAAGATGGTGAATGTGATGCAGGCCGATATTGCCGGTGAACCAGCGAAGGAGTTTGGGCAAGTGATAGTGCGAGGAACCGTAAATTGCGGCTTCCGCATAGGTCCATTCGGGCTTTCGCGCCCAATAGGCGTCTTCATATTGATGCTGAACGAAAAAGAGCCAGGTGCCGGCCCAGGCGGCGATTGTCACCGACGGAAGGATGACCAGTGCGACGACGCCGGCGCCGAAGGCCCAGGCGAGCCCGCCGTAAACCGCGACGAGCGCAAGATTGAGCGACACGACGCTCTTCCAGATCTGCGACGCCTTGAGGCCCGAATAGGTCTTGGCGAAGGGCGGCGCCGAAGCGAGCGGAAAACGCTGCAGTATGAAGAAATAAAAGGGTGCGCCGATGACGACGAGAACAACCGGGTGCCGGTAGATCCGGTACATTATCCGCTCGACTTTCGGCAGCGCGTGATATTCTTCGACCGTAAGCGTGTCGACGGCGCCAATGCCGCGGCGATCAAGATCGCCTGACCCGGCGTGATGACGATTGTGCGCATCGCGCCAGAAAGAATAGGGCGTAAACGTCAGCACGCTGATTGCAAGACCGAGCCAGTCATTCGCCCGACGGCTCTTGAAATAGGAGCCGTGGCCGCAATCATGCTGGATCGTAAACAGCTTGACGAGAACGCCGCCGGCGACCGGCGTCAACAGCAGCGCAAGACCCCACTGTCCGAATCTGACGAGCGCTATCATCGCCGCGACCAGCGCAAAATAGAGCAGGAGAGATGTCGCGGCTTGCGATATTGAGCGCCTCAGATCCGCGCCCTGGAATTGCTTGCAGTGTTCGACGATGCGGCGGAGCGCTGCAGTGCGCGCTTCTTTTGCATCGACGGACAGTTTCTTCACGGCGGTCGCAGCGGCTTCAGCTGCGGCGGTAAGGCTATGCGACAATGGGGCCCCGCTGGCTACTCGTTATGCTTCAGCCGGACGCCCCGAGCGCCCCGCCTTCTGACAGTTTCAACGCCGATTCTTTAAGGAGAATTGAACCCGGCCCGCAAGCTGGCGCGTGCAAAATCTTTCGTGATTTGACCGCATGTCATGCCGCGCCGCCGAAATGCGGCATCACTGAAAAGATATCCTTGTCGCCACGCCCGCAAAGGTTGACGAGCACGATCTGCTCGCGCGCCATCATGGCCGCTTTCTCCACCGCGCGTGCGAGCGCGTGAGCCGGTTCAAGAGCCGGGATGATCCCTTCAAGCCTTGAGCAGAGTCCAAACAATTCAAGCGCTTCCGTATCGGTCGCCGCCTGATATTGCACCCGGCCGATGTCGTGGAGCCATGCATGCTCCGGCCCGACGCCGGGATAATCCAGGCCTGCTGAAATCGAATGGCCTTCAAGGATCTGCCCGTCGTCGTTCTGGAGGAGGTAGGTGCGGTTGCCATGGAGGACGCCCGGGCGTCCCCCCGATAGCGAGGCGGCGTGTTCAGCCGTATCAAGCCCCCTGCCCGCCGCCTCGACGCCGATGATTTCGACGCCCGGATCGTCAAGAAACGGATGAAAGAGGCCAATCGCGTTGGAGCCGCCCCCTACAGCAGCCATCACAACGTCGGGGAGCCGGCCTTCAGCTTCAAGAATCTGTTCGCGCGCTTCCTGGCCGATAACCGACTGAAAATCCCGGACGAGCATCGGATAGGGGTGCGGTCCCGCCGCCGTTCCGATAAGGTAATAGGTGTCGGCGACATTGCAGACCCAGTCGCGCAGCGCCTCGTTCATTGCGTCCTTCAGTGTTGCACGACCGGAGGTCACCGGAACGACCTCGGCGCCCAGTAGTTTCATCCTGAAAACGTTCGGCTTTTGACGCTCAACATCGGTCGCGCCCATATAGATCACGCAAGGCAGGCCGAAACGCGCGCAGACGGTCGCCGTTGCAACGCCGTGCTGGCCGGCGCCCGTTTCGGCGATGATGCGCGTCTTGCCCATCCGCCGCGCCAGCAGGATCTGGCCGATGCAATTGTTGATCTTGTGCGCGCCCGTGTGGTTCAGTTCGTCACGCTTGAAGTAGATTTTCGCGCCCCTGTGGGCCTCGGCCTTCGACCGCACATGCTCAGTGAGGCGTTCGGCGTAATAGAGGGGCGAGGGGCGCCCGACATAGTGCCTGAGGTAATAGTCCAGCTCTTCCCGGAACTGCGGATCCCTCTTTGCGCGATCGTATTCTTCGGCGAGATCGAGAACCAGGGGCGTCAACGTCTCGGCAACGAAACGTCCGCCGAAAACGCCAAAGCGCCCTTCAGCGTCCGGCCCGTTGCGGTATGAGTTGAAATTCGCGGTCATGCGCCAAGCGATAGCGGCAAATGAGGGCTTCGCAAATGCGAAATTCTGAACTGGCGGTCAGTCCGCGACGGACGGCGCCGCTGACAGGTCCGCATTAAGGTCGATACGGATCGTTCGGCCGTTCCTTACCACATGCAGACGGCCCGACGGAGTCTCGTCCTCTGCTTTGAGCGGGCCGGACCAGTAAAGCGGCGTAATATTCGAATGGCTGACGAGAAGAATATTGGCGGCCGGCGACGCGGCGAGCTCCGCCGCAAGAGCCCGCTTGAATGCTTCAGCGATCTCAGGATCGTCGGATTTCATCTCGCTGCGCGGTATGACCGGTCCGTTCCCGGTCGCCGCGACAAGCCGCGCCGTATCATAGGAGCGGCAAAGATCGCTGGTGTAGGTCTTGTCGATCTTGACCCCGTTGGCCGCCAGCCACTCGCCGGCATACCGCGCCTCGTAAAACCCCTGCGCGGACAAGCCGCGTCCGGGCGCCAGATCGCAGCCAGAGGTCATACCAACCGCCGAATCCTGTCCCCCAGGTGAAGTCGCATGACGCATAACGACGATGTTGCCGCCGCCTCTGAGCTGTTCGAGCACTGCGTCTGGCGACGGCCTTTGCCCGGCATGCACGCAGGCGCTCGTCATACTGACGAGGAGAGTTGCAAATGCGCCGGACCTGATCGACTTGACGGCCGCAATCATCGGAAGGCGGCTTTCGCAGCCTTGATGAAGGCCTCGATAAGAGTTTCGTCCTTTTCGCCGGGTCTGATCTCGACACCCGACGACACATCTACGCCGGCGAATGCGGTATGGCCCGCGGCGGCCTTGATCGCGTTGGCGACATTGCCGGGGTCGAGTCCGCCGGCGAGCAGAAACGGCGTTTCGCACCGGTAGTGCCCCAGTATGGACCAATCGAAAGCTTCGCCGTTGCCGCCTGGGAGGGGCGCGCCTTTGGGCGGGCGCGAATCGAAGATGAGCATGTCCGCCGCGTCTGCGAGGGCGGCGATGCCGGCGAAATCGGATTCATCGGCGACGCCGACCGCCTTAATGACTTCAAGCCCGAATTCCGAGCGGATCTCGTTGACCCGCTCAGCATCCTCATGCCCATGAAACTGAAAATGGGTGAGGAACGGCGCTGCTTCCGACAATAGCTTTTCGCCGGCGTCAACAAAGAGACCGCAAAATCTCGGAATCCCAAAGCCCTCTTCATATGAGAGCCGTTTGACTTCCGTAATGATATCGCTGGCGTCATCAGGCGCAAGGGCGCGCGGGCTTTTTGGAACGAATACAAATCCGATGAAATCGGCGCCCGACCTTGCGGCGGCCAGCGCATGATCGACCGTTCTTACGCCGCATATTTTGACGAGACCATTCGCCATAAGGGGCTTTACGCCTTACTCCGTGGGTTCTGGGGGCTCAACGCGGGCGGCGTCTGCTTCCGCCATCGCTTTCTTGAGCGATTTCAGTTCCAGCCGATCGGCCTTCGCGCGGATCCGCAGTTCCCGGTCCGACATCCACATGCCGGCGGCCCCCGCAATAAAACCGACAAAGAGAGCAAGAATGAGCCAGATCCAAAGCGGGAGCGCCGGAGTCGCGATCGCCGGCGCCTCAGTCGAAAAGGGGTCAAGGCTCAAGGCGACAAGCGTTCGGTTCGCAATAAGAAACAAGACGATGAGCGCGCCGAAGGGAATGACAACAAGCCAGCGCAGGATCTTCTTCATGCGGCCTCGGTTGTCCTCGCTCGCGATGAAGATGTCATCGGGTCACTTCTTGCCGCCGCCGTTCAGCCGGTCGCGAAGCTCTTTCCCGGGCTTGAAAAAGGGGGAGTATTTTTCGTCGATGGGGACGGGATCGCCGGTGCGCGGATTTCGACCGACGCGCGCCGGGCGGTGCTTCACTGAAAATGCGCCGAAACCGCGAAGCTCGACGCGATCGCCCTTCACCAATGCGCTCGAGATCTCGTCGAACAGGATCGAAACGAGCTTTTCAATGTCGCGGTGGAAAAGGTTCGGATTCTCATCCGCAAGCTTCTGCACCAGTTCAGATTTGATCATTTCGCCGCCCCGCCAGGATTTCCGACTTGGCTTTATCCGTCCGCTCCCCCGGCCCAGAAACGCCAATCACTGAAAGACGCATAATTTCAGAGGCTTGAGCCTGACAAACTGGCGCTGCGGCGTCAAGGCGCTTCTCGCCGGGGGGTTCCCCCGGTAAGTCAGGCTCATGCGCGAGCAAACTAGCGGCAAGGCGTCTTTCGGGTTCCGGCAGGTCGGCGAGGGAGAAAAAGCGGGCCTCGTCAAGGGCGTCTTCGACAGCGTCGCCGCCAAATACGACCTCATGAACGACCTGATGTCGGCGGGCGTCCACCGCGCGTGGAAGTCTCATTTCATCGACCGCATCAACCCGCAGCCTGGCGAAATTCTGCTCGACGTTGCGGGCGGCACCGGCGACATCGCCGCGGCCTTCATTCGCCGCGCCGACGAAAGGCCGCGCGCTCCGGACCGGCCGATTGCGCGCGCGATCGTCTCGGATATCAACGCCGAAATGCTGGCGGCCGGCAGGACGCGCGCAATTTCGGGAAAGATACGCGGACGCATGGCGAGCCTTTGCGCTGACGCAGAGGCGATGCCGCTCCCCGACAATTCGGTCGACGCCTATGCAATCGCCTTTGGAATCAGGAACGTCACCCGCATCGATCGGGCGCTTAACGAGGCGCGCCGCGTCCTCAAGACCGGCGGCCGCTTCTTTTGCCTTGAGTTCTCGCATCTTGAAACCGAAGGGCTGCAAAAGCTGTACGACCTTTATTCCTTCAACATTATCCCCTGGCTCGGAGAGAAGGTCGCGAAGG
>CALKYG010000042.1 GCA_938003575.1 uncultured Alphaproteobacteria bacterium | reverse complement strand
AGGAACGCGCCGCGAAGGCCGAGACCGAAGCAAGAGCGAAAGCGGAAGCGGAACGGGCGGCGAAAGCCGAGGCGGAAACGAGGGCCCGCGCGGAAGCGGAACGGACGGCGAAAGCTGAAGAAGAGCGCCGCATGCGGGCGGAGGCCGAAGAGGCTGCGCGGCGCGAACAGCTGAACAAGGAAAAACCTAAAGCGCGTCCAGCGCCGGCGCGCGTCGAAAACGAGTCGAATATTCTGGACCTCGGCGACGCCTCGCGACGCCGGGCCGCTGCCCCCCAGAAATCAGCGGCCGCCGCGCGCCTCGACGATCTTGCGGATGAGATCTCACGCACAAAGGACTCCAGAAAAGCAAACGGCAAGGCGCGTGACGACGAGCGCCGAAACAAGGACGGCGTCACCTGGCGCGAAATTCTCTCAGCGACCGACGACGCCGAGCCGCTTGATCTCGGCGCGGACAATCGACGCGTCGAAGATGAGCGCGCGGCGGCGAATGCAGCGATGCGCATCATCACAAACCTACAGACGTTCACGTTCGACCTTGAAAGCAGGCTCTATGGCGAGCCGCCGGCGGCGCTTCTTGAACGCTTTAATCGCGGCGACCGCAATATTTTCGCAAACCGCCTGCTCCGTCTCAATGAAACCGACGTCAAACGGCGGATCCGTTCAGAATCCGCGCGCGACAAGAATTTCGAGCGCGGGATCCACGAATTCCTTCAAGGTTTCGAACAACTGTTGGAAGACGCCACGACGTCGGAAACCGCCGATGAAGAGCTTGAGGAATATCTGTCGTCGCCGCTCGGCCGGGTCTATCTGCTCGTCGGCGCGACGGTTGGATATTTCGCCTGAGCAGGCGGGCGCCTAGCGCCACCCGCCTTCCTCCCAGTACCAGCCATGTTTCGTATGGACCCAACGGCCCGGGCGCCAGGTGCGGCCGGGCGGCGGGTTTCGATCCCAGAATCCGTCGATCCAGACATATTGGACGCCGGTCCAGCGCCAATATCCGTCAATCCAGACCGCGCCAGCGATCGGACGCGGCGGAATTCGGACCCTGCGCGGCGGCGGCGGAGCCCGGTCGACATAGACGATCCGGAGCCCGACCGGCGGCGGGCCATGCCGATAGTTGTAATGAACCCAGCAACCGCTCGCCGCGGCCGCAATCGCCGCCGCGCCCGCGATCTTGAACAGCTGACGTCGCGTTGTCATGGATCACCTTCCATTGCGCGACGTGAATTCTAGAGCGATCGGCCGGCGCCGGATTGATCTCGCTCAAATTCGCCCTGACCGCGGCTGTTATCGGCGGCCCGCCGTCTCGGCCTCGGCAATCGTCCATTCGACGATTTCCCGCTGGACCTTCTGAAGGCCCAGATTGAGCGCCGTCGCGGCGGCACCGCCATTGTCTTGCGCAAGCGGCTCGCTCGCGGAGAAGAGGCGGGACGCGTAAATCGCGCTGCGCCCATTCGTCAGGCGAGCGAAGACGGCGACTTGCGCGATGTCCGCGCCGTCGGCCTTCGCGATCGTCAATTTGCGGATATCAGTTTGCAGCACGAAAGTTGAAACCGGCAGCGACACCCGGTTGCCCACGCCGCGGATGACGCCCGTATTTTCAAAGCTGCGCAGCAGCGCGGCGCCGAACAGGCGCGGGGCGCGGTCGACCCATTGTCCGTTGGCGTAGTATTCGATCCGCGCGGGCTCGCGGGAGATCGCGATTTTCGCCGTGTTGAACGCGAGCGTGGCGTCCGGCTCTTCGATCGCGAGCGTCCATGAAACGGGGCCCGGGGCGGCGCTGTCGACCGCGACATCCGTCACCTGGTAGCGCGCCGACGGAGGCGCCGCTTCCGGCAATACGGAAACGCACGCCTGCAGCAGAAAAGCGACGGCGGCGAGCAAGATCCTCTTCATTCCTGACCCTCATAGAGCGGCGTCGATTCACCGAGGAGATAACCGCGCGGATCGCGGTCGATCTCCCGCAGCACCTGGTCGAGCGTGCGGAACATTTGCCGCGCTTCCGCGACGGCCGGGCCGAACTGCGCCAGTCCCTGTTCCGTGAACACGCGGATCGACTCGCGATTTTCAGCGACTGCGCCGCGCATCTCCGCAACCAGAGCTTTTGTCTCCTTCAGCGTCGCCTGCGCTTCAGCGATCGTCTGCGGCGCGCTGTCTGCGAGCATCTTGTCGAGATTGTCCGCCATCGTCCCGAATTTGGCCGACGCCGCGGCGAAATTCTCCATCGTCGCCGTGAGATTTTCGTCCTGCGCCGCCAGCGTGCCGGTGAGCGTGTCGACGCTTGCTAGGATGCGTGTAAAAGCTTCCGTGTTTTCTTGGGACAGAAGACGATTGGCCGCTGCGATGATATCGTTCGATCCGGCGAGGATCTGCGCAATGCCGCCTGCGTCGGCTTCAATCCGGGGAACGCCGCGGGTGACGTCTTTCAGGAGCGCTTCCTCGGCGCTGCCGCCGACCAGCTGGATGATCGCAAGGCCTGTGAATCCGACCAGTTCAAGTTCGGCCTTCGTGTCAGTCTTTACAGGGGTGTCGCTGTCGATGCGAACGCGCGCGATGACGATCGAAGGATTGTCCGGGTCAATCGTCAATGTGCGAACAGTACCCTTCTGGATCCCATTGAAGCTGACGCCGGCGCCGACGGACAAACCTGAAACCCGCTCGCGGAAAATGATGTCATATTCATCATACAAATTGCTTCCCCGCGTCAGGAACAAGATCGCGAGGAACGCCGCGGCGACGCCGATAAGAACGACTGCGCCGACCATCACGTAACTGCCGCGCGTTTCCATTCCTCAAACCTTTTCCGCCGCCGGACGCTGAAGGGCGTCCTTGGCCGACAACGCCGCCCGGCCGCGCGGGCCGGAAAAATACGCCTGTATCCAAGGGTGCTCCGACCGGCGCACCTCGTCGAGGGTTCCGATGGCGATCACCCGCTTTTCCGCCAACACCGCCACCCGGTCGCAGGTCGCGTGCAGCGTATCGAGATCATGAGTCACCATAAACACTGTTAACCCTAAGGAAGTCTTGAGGTTGACGATCAGCCGGTCGAAGTTTTCGGCGCCGATCGGATCAAGACCCGCCGTCGGTTCGTCGAGAAAGACGATTTCAGGATCGAGCGCGAGCGCCCGGGCGAGGCCGGCGCGCTTGTTCATGCCGCCGGAAAGCTGGGAGGGATATTTGGCGCCGGCGTCAGGCGGCAGGCCCGACATCGAAATCTTCATTGCTGCGATGTCGGCGGCGAGCTCTTCAGGAAGCTTCAGGTGCTCCCTGATCGGAGCCATGACATTCTGCGCCACCGTCAGCGACGAGAACAGCGCGCCGCCCTGAAACATGACGCCCCATCGCTGCTCGGTCTCAATCTGCTCCTGAGGCGACTTGGCGTAGAAATCCTCCCCGAAAATCTTCACCGTGCCGGCGGACGGCGGCTTCAGTCCGATAATCGCACGCATCAGCACTGATTTTCCGGTTCCCGATCCGCCGACAACGCCGAGAATTTCATTGCGGCGAACGGCGAGGTCGAGATTGTCGTGAATGACATTGTCGCCGAACTGCGTGCGCAGCCCGGACACCTCGATGACATGGTCAAACGCCGTGCCTTCGCTCATCAGTAATCGATCTCCAGGAAGAACATCGCGAAAAAGGCGTCGAGGATGATGACGACGAAAAGCGCCTGAACGACGGACAGCGTGGTTCTCTGGCCGAGGCTTTCCGAGCTGCCCGCGACCTCCATCCCCTGGTAACAGCCGATAATCGCGATGACGAAGGCGAAGAACGGCGCCTTGATCAGGCCGACCCAGAAATTGGACAGCGCAATCGTTTCCTGTAATCGCGCGACGAAGAAAACGGGCGAGATTTCCATCGCGGTCGCCGCGACGACGCCTCCGCCGATAACGCCGAGCACGGCGGCCATGAACGCGAGAATCGGCATGAATATGATTAGAGCGATCGTTCGCGGCAGCACGAGGACCTCGATCGGGTCAAGACCGAGGGCGCGCAGGGCGTCGATCTCCTCCCTTATTTTCATGGTGCCGATCGAGGCGGTGAACGCGCTGCCTGAGCGGCCGGCGACGAGAATCGCCGCGAGGAGCACGCCGAACTCGCGAAGCACGGAAATGCCGACGAGTTCGACCGTAAAGACTTCCGCGTTGAACAGCCGCAATATCTTGGCGCCCATGAAGGCGACGACGGCGCCGATCAGAAAGGACATCAGCCCGATGATCGGCATGGCGTCGATGCCCGCTTCCTCCATGTGATGGACAATCGACGTCACGCGAAGCCGTTTGGGGCTGCGCACGACGCGGGCGAACGTCGTCAACGTAAGCCCGATGAAGTTCAGGATCTCGATTGCGGTGTAATATCCCTCCACAACGCCGCGCCCGAGACGCTGGACCAGCATCAGGAAGGCGTTGCCGGCGACCGGCTCGACTTCACACGGCGCGACATGCGGGCGGACGTTTTCGAGCAATTGTCGGTGCTGGGCGCTCGCGCCGACAATTCCGGACGCCTCGCTTCGCCCTGACCATGAGGTCAGGACCCGCTCCAGCACCATGGCCCCCGCCGTATCGAGCCTGTCGACGCCGGACACGTCAATGAGTATGTCCCGGCCGACCATATCGTCCTCAAACGACCTCAAATCGCCGTCGATGGCGCCAAGGTGACGGGCGACCCAGTCGCCAGTGGCGACGAGGCGCATCAGGCCGTCTTTCAGATCGATCGTATAGGCGGCTGGCGTCATAGACCCTGGAACTTATGGTTAATGAACCGCAAACGGCGCGCGGTTTGCATTGTGACAGCGTAGCGGGGGATGATAAATTCATCCTGAATTATGGTGAACGCCTGTTAATTCCCGACAGGCGCTTCATCGGCCATGATCGGTTCTGGAGTTCAATTGGTGGCGAAAAGGTTGACTGCGGGAAGAATGCGCTGGCTCGGCGCGCTTCCGCTGCTCGCGATGATTGCAGTGATGGCCGTGCTCGCCGTCATGACGCTTGCAAACGCCGACGCTCGACAGGGCGGCCCGCGCGAACGCCTGTTCGACCTCTATCAACGGCTGTTCCCGGCCCGAATATCCGCCAGCTCCCCCTTTCATATTGTCGAGATCGACCAGGAGAGCATCAATGAGATCGGTCCCTGGCCGTGGCCCCGGTCATTGATCGCCGAGCTGGCCTCAGCAAGCGCGGCCGCTGGCGCGAAAGGCGTCATCTATCTCGAAAGCGTCGACCGGCCGGACCCCCTGTCCCCTGAGACAATTGGCGAATTCTGGCTCGCCGGCGCACGTGATGAACGACTCGCACAACAGCTCTCGCTGTTGCCGAGCACCGACAAGATGCTTTCCGACGCCCTTCGCGAAACGAGCGGCGCGGTTGCGGTCAATGGATCGGCGGCCGCGAAGGAATATTCCCGCATCGCGTTTGAGCGGGCGGACGCCGCTTCATCGAAACTCTTTTCGTCAACCGGGGTTCAATATTTCGGATTGCCCGCCGCGCGCTTGAGCGCTCAGATCAATCCTGCGCTCGCGGATGCGGCCGTGGTGACCGTCTCAGCGCTTCCCGCGGACAGGGACGGCATTGTGCGCTCGACGACGCTTCTGTGGTCCGCCGGGGGCAGGATTGCGCCGCTTTCCGCTCTGGAAGCCGCCCGCATCGCGCTTGGCGGTGAACGGATTTCAGTAATCGCTGATGCGACCGCCGTCACATCGGTCGGCCAATCGCCCGCCGCCATCAAAATCGGGGCCCGCCAAATGCAGGTTTCGACGAGCGCGGCGACGCGGATCTATTTCCCCCGCCGGATTGAGACTCCAAAGACCTCGGCGATCAAGCTGATCGGCTCGCAGTCCTCGCTCAGCCAGATCGACGGCAAGGTCGTTTTTATCGGCCTCGACAGCGTTTCGGGGGCCACTGTCAAAACAGCGCGGGGCGACATGTCGGTCGCCGAGGCGCAATCGCTGATCGCACGGCAAATCGTCGACGGGGCGATGACAGTCCGTCCCGCCTGGATCGGCTATATTGAGGCGCTGTCGGTGATGTTGCTCGGCGCTGCGGCGATCATGTGGTCGCAGAAGCTCGATTTCTGGAGAGCGGTCGGCGTTGCGGCGCTTGCGTCAACACTGCTGTTTGCAATCTCCCTCGGCGCCTTTGCGTCCGCAAAACTCCTTTTCGACCCGCTGGCGCCGTCGCTCGCCCTGTTCCTCGGAGCGCTAAGCGTCGCAGGCGGCCGCTCGCTCAGCGGCGCCCTGAAGGACGACAATGTGCGGGGCGCATTCCGGGGCGCGCTGCCCGAGACGACCATGAAAAAGGTCCGCGAAGAAGGCGCGTCCGGAATTCTTGAAGGAACAATGCGGCCTGTCACCGTTCTTGCCTGCAATTTGAGCCTTGTTGACGACGATCTCGCCCGTCTTGCAGACATTCCGGGCGAAGTGACGAACCTCATCGCGCTTGGATGCGTGCATTTGAAAAAGGCGATTATCGAGGCCGGCGGCGCCGCCGATCAGGCGGAAGGCGGACGCGTGCTCGCCTATTTCAACGCGCCGCTGGAGAATGCAGACCATATTCGCGACGGATGCTCGGCGGCGCTGAGGCTGATCGAAAGCATGGACAAGATCAATGCGGAAATAGAAGGGTCGCCGCGGCTCAAAGGCGTGCAGTTGCACCTTTCAATCGGCATCGCCACGGGCGAATGCTATGTTGGTCCGATGGGGCACGGACGAAACAACAGATATTCCGCGGTCGGGGAAACTGTGGAGCTCGCCTCGTTCCTGTGCCGGCAGGCGCCTGTTTACGGGCCTGCCATAATCTGCGATGAGACCGTCAGCCGAAAGACCAATCACCACTTCGCATTCCTGGAGCTGGACCGCCTGAAAACCGAGGCTTCAGATCGCCCGTTCAGCATCTTTGCGCTTGTCGGCAATCCATTCATCAAGTCAAGCAAGGGATTTCGCGCGCTTGAAGAGGCGCACAGGCAGATGCTCGCAGCCTACAGATCCGGCGACTGGCTTGAAGCGCGCGCAAGTCTCGCCAAAGCCAAGCAGTCGCCGGGCGCAAAAATCGCTCTATTCGATTTATATGAAAGAAGAATTCAGCGAATGCTGGACGAGAGAGAGCGCGAGAACTGGGACGGCGCGGAAACGGTGACGCTCTAGGTTTTCGCTAACGCGATCCGGCGTTGGCCGCCGTGACGGCGCCCTTCGCCAAATAGTCGGACCGCTTCTTCATCGCATTCTCGGCAAGAAGGTCGGCGGCCTCACCCAGCGATTTCAAGGCGGCGTCGAACTGTCGCTTCACCTCTTCAATCGTCGCTTTCTCACTGCTGATTTCCTTGAGCGACGCCGCATAGATCGATTTCGTTTCACGAAGGTCGGCAATCGACTCTTCAATCAAGGCGACATCCGAGAGCTTCGGGGCCGCACTCTCGCACGCGGCCTCGGCGGCCCTTTTCAGAGCGTCGGCGGCGGCGAGGTGGCGCCTGGCGTCGGCAAGAAGGACAGCCTTTGGGTCTTCGGCGCCGGAAAGCGCCGCCACGTAAGCGTCAATTGCATCATTCCTGCTGACCTTGACGCTCGTCTCTTCCGCGCCCGCCAGCATCTGGGCGAGAGAAGACGAAGAGGGTTTCGGCCAGGGGGCCCATGCGGCGCTTCTGGCCGCTTCAACGAGAATGGCGCGTTCAGGCCCAGCCAGAGACATTTCCCCGGCGGATGTCTTGATCACGGTGGAGCAGCCCGCCCCAATGAGGCCTGCGGCGACAATCAGCACGCGGCCAATGATGGAAAAACCGAGTTTACGCAACGCCCAAAACCCGACTACGCCCCTGCCCAGCCCCCGTTGTCCAGTCTCAAACCAATCAACCGAACCCGGCGGCTTCTGTCGCCGGCGCAAAAAGGGCTTGCTTGCCGAGCTTGATCGCCGCCACATGCCCCCGTTAGGAAATAACACGCCAGCAATTGCAGAGTCACTTTGAAAATGACCGACCGCCTCGATTTTTTCCCGCCGATCGAACCTTACGCCTCCGGCCGCCTCAAGGTCTCGGATATTCATGAAATTTACTTTGAGGTTTCGGGAAATCCGGACGGCAAGCCCGTCGTCGTTTGTCACGGCGGGCCGGGGGGCGGCACGACGCCGTCGATGCGGCGCTATTTCGATCCGTCGAAATACAGGATTGTCCTTTTTGACCAGCGAGGCTGCGGAAAATCGACGCCGAACGCCGAACTGGCCGAGAATACGACTTGGGATCTTGTCGCCGACATGGAGAAATTGCGGCGGCATTTGGACATCGGGAAATGGCAGGTTTTCGGCGGATCATGGGGATCGACGCTGGCCCTCGCCTATGCGCAGACCCACCCGGATCGCGTCGCCGAACTCGTCCTTAGAGGCATTTTCACCCTGCGTCGCAGCGAACTGCTCTGGT
>CALKYG010000041.1 GCA_938003575.1 uncultured Alphaproteobacteria bacterium | reverse complement strand
CAACAACAATGACGGCCTTACGGATTTCTCCTCATCGCTAGAGTCGCTGACGAGCGCGGCGAAGACCCTGAAAGCGGCCTCGCTTGTCGTATCCTGGTTCGGCGACGATCTGCGCGCGGGCGCCTGCGCGCTGCGCCCGGGCGTTGAGACCTTCGACAAGACGACTGAGCCGCGTGAATGGCGCGGCGGCGGCGTTGCGCGCGCTGAGGCGCGGCTCGTCTCGCGGATCGCCGGGCGCCCCGCCTATGGCGGCACGCCGGACGACGCCGGCGTCATCGAGGCGATCGCCGCGTTGAAGGCGAAGGGCCTCGCCGTTCAGTTTCATCCGTTCATCCTGATGGATATCCCGCCGGGCAACGCGATGCCCGATCCCTATGGCGGGATCGAGCAGGCGGCCTTTCCCTGGCGCGGACGGGTCACGGTCGGCGCGAATGACGGGACGGCCGCCGCCGCCGCGGACGTCCTGTCGTTTTTCGGAACCGCCGCCGCGGCGGATTTTTCCGTCGCGAACGGCGCCGTCGCCTATCACGGGCCGGCGGAATGGTCGTTCAGGCGGATGATCCTGCATTACGCGCATCTTTGCGCCGCCGCCGGCGGCGTTGAAGCGTTCCTGATCGGGTCGGAACTCAAAGAGCTGACGGCTGCGCGCGATCATGCCGGAAATTTTCCCGCGGTCGCCGCGTTGAAGGCGCTTGCGGCGGACGTGAAATCGATCCTGCCGGGCGCGAAGATCTCCTACGGCGCCGACTGGTCCGAATATTCCGGCGTCACGAAAGCGGACGGGAAATTTTTCCATCTCGATTCTTTCTGGGCGGACGCCCATGTCGATTTCATCGGGATCGACTATTACCCGCCGCTCGCCGACTGGCGCGACGGTTTCGATCACGCCGATCAGAACGCCGGATGGCGCGACCGCTACCAGCGCGATTATATCGCCGCCAATATCGAGGGCGGAGAGAATTTCGACTGGTATTATGCGAGCGCGGCCGATCGCGACTCGCAGACGCGGACGCCGATCACGGACAGCGACGGCGAACCGTGGGTATGGCGCGCGAAAGACGTTCGCAGCTTCTGGAAGAACGCCCATCACGACCGCCCGGGTTTCGCGCGCGCGCCGGCGCCGACGCCCTTTGTTCCGATGTCAAAGCCGATCCGCTTCACCGAATTCGGATGCCCCGCCGTCGACAAGGGCGCGAATGCGCCGAACGTGTTCGTCGACCCGAAATCGTCGGAATCGGCGCTGCCGCCCTATTCGAACGGCGCGCGCGACGATCTGATGCAAAGGCGCACGCTCGAAGCCGTCCATGAGTACTGGCGCACGCATAATGAAACGAACGCCGGCGTCCCGATGATCGAGACGGACCGGCTTTACGTTTACGCCGTCGATGCGCGCCCCTTTCCCTTCTTTCCGGCGCGCGTCGATGTGTGGGGCGACGCCGCAAACTGGGAGAAGGGGCACTGGCTCAACGGCCGGCTGACGCGCGCGCCGCTCGACGCGCTCGTCGTCGCGCTCGCCGCCGAAGCCGGCGTCGACGATGTCGACGCCTCGGCGCTGAGGGGCTCTCTTGCGGGGTTCGTCGTCGACCGGCCCCTGAGCCCGCGCCAGACGATCGACCCGCTCGCCGACGTCTTCCAGTTCGACATGGTTGAAACCGATGACGGATTGAGATTTCAGCCGCGCGGGGGCGGCGCGGTCATGACTCTCGGCGCGGACGATCTCGCCGACGACGGAAAAGCGGCGATCGTCATCGCGACGGGCCAGAAATCGGATGCGCCGACGGCGATCCGGCTCGGCTATATCGACGAGGGCGGCGACTATCTCGCCGCTGTCGCCGAAGCGCGCTTCCCCTTCGCCGGCGACATTCGCGAAACCTCGCTTGAACTGCCTGCGGTCATGGACGAGGCGGCCGCCGCCGCGCGCGTCCGCTCAATTCTCGCCGACGCAAGCGTCATGCGTGAAACGGCGGTCTTCACCCTGCCGCCCTCCCTCATCGCGCTTGAGCCCGGCGATGCGGTCACGGTCAATGTCGGCGGCGTCTCGCGCGACTGGCGCATCACCGCGACAACCGACGGCGCGGCGCGGAAAGTCGAGGCGGCGCGCGTGTCGCCCGCGGTCTATGAGGCGCCGGTCGCGACCGGAGGATTTAGAACGCCGGCCTCTGCGCCGCAGTTCGGCAAGCCCGCCTTCGAGCTGATGAACCTGCCGCTCCTCGACGAGGATGACGACGAGACCGCGCCCTATTTCGCCGCCTTCGCCGATCCGTGGCCCGGCGCGATCGCGCTCTACCGCAACGGCGCGTCGCTGGCGGCGACGGCGACGGCGCGCGCGGTCATGGGGCGGCTTGAAACCGGGGCGCCGCCGGGCGCGTCCGGCCGCTGGGACGAACGCACGCTCGGCGTCCGCCTGTCCTATGGAACCTTGAGTTCGAGAAGCGAGGAAGACGTGTTCGCCGGCGCCAACGCCGCTGCGATTGAAACCGCGGCGGGCTGGGAAGTGATGCAGTTCCGCGACGCGACGCTCGGGCAGGACGGCGTGTGGACGCTGAAGGGATTGCTGCGCGGCCAGCACGGCACGGACGATGAGGCGGCGGCCGGCGCAGCGGCGGGCGCGCGCTTCGTGCTGCTGAACGGCGCGGTCGGCCAGGCGGCGCTCCCCTTTGACCTGCGCGGCCTCGCCTTCGACTGGTCGGCGGGGCCCGCCGACGACCACCCGACCGCGCCGACATTCCGCACAAGGACGTTTATGGGCGAGGCGGCCGGCCTCAAACCCCTGTCGCCGGCGCACCTTGTCGCCGTCGAAACGCCGGAAGGCGATCTGATCGTCAGCTGGAAGCGCCGGACGAGAAAAGGCGGCGATTCCTGGGAGGGCGAGGACGTTCCCCTCAGCGAGGCCTATGAGCGCTATCGCATCGAGGTCCGTTCAGGCTCCGCGCTCATCCGCACGGCGGAAAGCGCGGCGGCGGGCTATGTTTACGCCGCCGCCGAGATCGCCGCGGACTTTCCCGGCGGGCGCCCGCCGCTCACCATCCGCGTCGCCCAGCTTTCAGACAGGATCGGGCCCGGCAAATGGGCGAGCGTCGCGGTTTAAGGCGCGACGGCGACCGGCGGGGCTTTCCCGCCGTCCCGCGCAACGGCTCCGGCGATCCCGCCGCGCGGCCTTTACGTCCGAAATTAACCGCGCTCTCTTCATTTCATGGCAGGATCGCTTATCTACCTATCGGGGAAACCCGCAAGATTTACCAGTTTCGTGGCCGAAAGGAGCCTTTTCAGCCTTGGCGAGGAATCCGTATAGCGTGCTTGGCGTCGCGTCGTCGGCGTCGGATGCCGACATTCGCGCGGCGTTCCGCAAACTCGCCAAGCAATATCACCCGGACCGCAACAAGGGCGACAAGCGGGCCGAGGAGAAATTCAAGGAAATTTCCGCCGCTTTCGACATCGTCGGCGACGCCGACCGCCGCAAGAAATACGACCGCGGCGAGATCGACGAGGACGGCCGCGAGCGGCCGGTCTACCGTCAGTGGACCGGGCCCGGCGGGCAGGGCGCGGGCGGGCCGTTCCACGGCGCGGGCGACGCGTCGGGCTATGCCGGCGGTTTCGCCAACAAGGGCGATTTCGATGATCTCGGCGACATCTTCGCCGATCTTTTCGGCCGCGGCCGGCCGGGCGCGGGCGCCGGCGGGTACGCCGGCCACGCCGGCGCGCAGACCGGCGCTTTTCGCGGGCGCGACGTCAAATACCGGCTGGAGGTCGATTTCCTCGACGCGGTTAAAGGCGCGAAGAAGCGCGTGACGATGCCCGACGGCAAATCGCTCGATCTCGCCATTCCGGCCGGGGTCGAGGACGGGCAAACGCTGCGGCTGCGCGGCCAGGGCGAGCCGGGCGCCGGCGGCGGCGCCGCCGGCGACGTCTATGTCGACATTTCGGTCAAGCCGCACCCGCTTTTCGAACGCGACGGCGACGACATTCACATCGAGGCGCCGATCACGCTGAAGGAAGCGGTGCTCGGCGGCAAGATCACGGCGCCGACGATCGCCGGCGACGTCGTGATCACCGTGCCGAAGAATTCAAGCTCGGGCGCCGTGCTTCGTCTCAAGGGCCGCGGCGTGGCGCGCGAAGGCAAGAAGGCCGGCGACCAGTATGTGAAGCTCAAGATCGTGCTTCCCGAAGGCGGCGATCCCGAGCTCGAGGATTTCGTGCGCTCGTGGAGCGGCGGCGAGGCGCATGCGCCGCGCAAGCATTTCGCTGGCGCCTGATGCGGCGTTCCCGTAACGTCGCGCGCGTTCATGGATGATCTGATTTCCGCTTCCCTGTCGCCGCCGGACGGCGTTCAGCCGCGCAAATGGGCGCGGCTCGCAGCGTTCCTCGGCGAGTTGCCGCCGGCGGCGGCCGCGCGTCTGTTCGCCGCGCTGGAGCGCGCCCCCGCCGACGGTCTTCCCGCGCCGGCGATGCTGGCGTCGCTCCGTACACGGCTTGTTATGGACGGAGCGGCGTTTCCCGCCCGCCCGAAGACGGCGGGACGGCTGTTTTTCACGCCGTTTGAGGATTTTTTCATATCGGGGCGCCGCGGACGCAAGCGCCGGGCGCGCATCGACCGCGCGTCGCTCGGCCCGATCTGGACCGTGCTGACCGCCGACGCCGCCTGCGCGAAGGCAGCGGCTGCGGCGCGCGATCTCGATGCGGCGATCGCGCGCGGCGAGGCGCAGACGTCCGCGCTTGAAGACGCGCTCTATGGCGCCGCCGCGGAGGGGCTTTCAATCCTCGTCTCTCATGCCGAGGACGACGCCGCGTTTCGCGCCGACCTTTCCGCGCGCCTTGCGGGCGCATCGGATAAGGCCGGC
This sequence comes from uncultured Alphaproteobacteria bacterium, assembly GCA_938003575.1. GTDB lineage: Bacteria > Pseudomonadota > Alphaproteobacteria > Caulobacterales > Parvularculaceae > Amphiplicatus. The sequence goes on along the minus strand of CALKYG010000041.1, from coordinate 20,969 downwards.
GCCGCGGCGCTGCACGATCTTGCGGAAATCGCCCTGCTGGCGCCGGCCGCGCGCCTGTTGCGCGACGCGCAGGACGTTTTCCCTCGCCCCGTTTCATCGCTGACGGAAGAAGACCTCTTCACCGTCCGCGAGCTTTATGCGCGGGCCTGCGCCGGCGCGCCGGGCGCTGCGGGCTACCTCCTCAGCCTGATCGCGGCGCGCATGGATGCGCCGTGGCGCGCGCTCCGGCTTTGCTATTTCATGATGCGCGCGGACGACGACATGCTGCCTTACGCCCGCGGGGACGCAGCGCTGGCGGCGGACGATCTCATCGCCGATCTCGAAGGCCTCGCGCGCGGGCTGGAGCGCGACGCCGACGACGATGCGGACCTGTCCGAGGCGCCGGCGCGCTTTTCGCACTTCGCCGAATTCGCCGGCGGGATCGTCGCGGAAGCGGAGCGCGAAAATGACGGCGCAACCGCGAACAGGGCGCAGGCCTGCCGCGATATCGCGGCGGACGCGTTTGCGCGCTATGCGGAAACCGCGCTTGCGGCGCTGCGGCGAAATCATCCGGTGCGCCACGCGGGCGGCTCATCGCGGCTGATGGCGCTGCGCCCGGATATTTCGCGCGCTGTCGACCGCGCCGCCGAGAGGGCGGCGCGGCGCGGCGCGGCGTTTCTCGCAAGCGTTCCGGATCTTGGCGACAAGCTTGCGCGCCCCGGCGCGGCGGCGATCGAGCGCGACGCAGTCGAGGAAACCCGGCGGTATGCGGACGATCTCATTTCCGAAATCCGCGCCGCCGAAGGCGAGGAGCGCGCGTCGGCGCGGCGACGGATGGAGAGCGTGCTGCGCGAAGCCGGGCCGTTGCTGCCTGAGGATGAGATTTTGCTGCTGAAGGAACGCGCAAGCGTCGCCGCCGTTTCCGCGTGACCGCGCGCCAGGGCGCGCCCGCGCAGCTCGATGCCGAAGAAAGGCGAAATCGCATGACGGAAAGAACGCAGAAGACGAGTTTTGAAGGCGGCGAGGGCGCTCTCGCCGGCGCGCTTGAGCTGCCGCGGGGAGAGCCGGTCGCCTATGCGCTCTTCGCCCATTGTTTTTCATGTTCGAAGGATATCCTCGCCGCCCGCGAAATCGCCCGCTCGCTGCGGTCGGCGGGCTTCGCCGTGCTGCGTTTCGATTTCACCGGCCTCGGCGCGTCGGAAGGCGACTTCAGCGATACGAATTTCACCTCGAATGTCCGGGATCTCGTTTCCGCCGCGGATTACCTGCGCCGCGAATTCGTCGCGCCCTCGATCCTCATCGGCCATTCTCTCGGCGGCGCGGCGGCCATTGTCGCCGCCGGCATGATTCCGGAAACGAAAGGCGTCGCCGTCATCGGCGCGCCGGCGGAACCCGCTCACGTCGCGCGAGGGTTCGGATCGCGGCGCGAAGAAATCCTGAAGGAAGGCGCCGCGGAAACCCGGCTCGCCGGCCGGCCTTTCACAATCAAAAGGCAATTCATCGAGGACGTCGAAAGCGCCGACGTGCTCGGCGCGGTCGCGACCCTTGCGCGCCCGCTGCTCATTCTTCACGCGCCGCGCGATCAGACCGTCGGCGTTGAAAACGCGAGCCGGCTGTTCACGGCGGCGAAACACCCGAAGAGTTTCGTCAGCCTCGACGACGCCGATCACCTTCTCTCCAACCCCGACGATGCGCGCTATGCGGCCGGCGTCATCGCCGCCTGGGCGGCGCGGTATGTCGGCGCGGCGCAAACGGACGAACCGCAGGCCGGCCCGCAACCCGAACCGTTCAAGGGCGGCGCGCGCGCGCAGACGACGCCGGGAAGGCGCTACGCCGTCACCCTCTCGATTGACGGATATCCTTTCATGATCGACGCCGACTCCGCCGACGGCGGCGACGGGCTCGGACCCAATCCGACCCGGACGCTTGAAGGCGCAATCGCCGCTTGCGGCGTCATCACCATGCGGATGTACGCCGAACGAAAGGGCTGGCCGCTCGAGAGCGCCGCAATCGAGATCAGGCGCGCGCCAGGCGGCGACGCGCATTCGGCGCGCCTCCTCGACAAGACGGTGTCGATCGACGGCCCGCTGGACGACGAACAACGGCGCCGGCTCGCCGAGATCGCCGACCGCTGTCCGGTGCATCGTATGGTCGCAGAGGGCGTCGAAATTCGGTCAAATTTGCTCGGCAGGAAGGATTGAAACGCGCCTTAAAGGGCTTAAATTCTTGACAAATTTTAATTCGCCCCGCCGGGATTTGACAGCCAAGGCAGCGCATATCTTCTCCGGCTCGGGCGTGCGAAGCGAATTCAACAGACGGGCGGCGCAACAGCGAGCGTAAGGAAAGCAAACAAATGAGTGAATTGAAGTCCAATGGTTTCAAAGCGGGACTGCTGACGGGCGTCGCCGGCGCCGTCGCGCTGGGCGTCGCAGGCCTGCTTGCTCTTCCGGACGCCAGCGCGCAGGCGCCGCGGCTTGTCGCGCCGGCGTCCGCCGCCGACGGGTCGTTGTCATTCGCCGATCTCGTCGAACGCGTCTCGCCGAGCGTCGTCAGCGTTCTCGTCGAAAAGGAAATCGAGCGGCCGCAGGTTCCCGAAGCGCTTCAGGATTTCTTCTTCCGGTTCGGCACGCCGGACAATGACGGTTTCGGCGGCCAGGGCGAACCGCAGCGCCTTGAAGCGGAAGGCTCAGGATTCTTTATCGATGGGCAGGGACACATCGTAACCAACAATCACGTCGTTGAAGACGCTGACGCAATCAAGGTCCGCCTCGCCGACGGAAAGGAAGTGGCGGCGAAGCTCATCGGAACCGATCCGCTGACCGACCTTGCGGTGCTGAAGGTCGATCCGCCCAAAGGACAGGCGTATGTTCAGTTTGCGGAGGATGTGAACCTTCGCGTCGGCGACTGGGTTATCGCCGTCGGCAATCCGTTCGGTCTCGGCGGCACGGTGACAAGCGGCATCGTTTCGGCGATCGGCGGCCAGAACCGCGAAGGCCAGTTCCTCGACTTCATCCAGATCGACGCGCCGATCAATCGCGGCAATTCGGGCGGGCCGACCTTCGACCTGAAGGGACGGGTGGTCGGCGTCAACACGGCGATCTATTCGCCGAACGGCGGCAGCGTCGGCATCGGTTTTGCGATCCCGTCGAAGGTCGCGAAGGAAACCGTCGCGCAGCTGATCTCGAACGGCTCGGTGACGCGCGGCTGGCTCGGCGTTTCGATCCAGCCCGTGACGACGGAAATCGCCGCCGCGCTCGGACGCAAGGAAACGACCGGGGCGCTTGTCGCCGAAGTGCTTGAAGGAACGCCCGCCTACAAGGCGGGGTTTGAAAGCGGCGATCTCGTGCTGAAGCTCAACGGCCGGGACATCGCCTCGCCGCGCGATCTGACGCGGTCCGTTTCGGCGCTCGCGCCGGGACAGAAAGCGAAAGTGACCGTGCTTCGCAACGGCGCGCAAAAGGACCTCACGGTCACACTCGGCCAGCGCGACAAGGAAGAAGCCGCCTCGGCCGATGATGCGCCGTCGTCTTCCGAAGACTCGCTCTCGAAGGAGGTCGGACTGCGCGTTGCTGATATCGACGACCGGATGCGCCAGCAGTTCCGCATTCCGGAAGGCGTCGCCGGCGTGCTCGTGACGGCGGTGAAGCCGGGCAGCGCCGCGGAAAAGGCCGGTCTCAATCCCGGCGTCGTCATTCTTCAGATCGACGGCGCGCCGGTGACGACCGCGTCGGCGCTGAAGGCGAAGATCGCCGACGCCGCGAAGGCGGGCAAGGAAGCCGTGCTTCTTCGCCTTCAGTTCGGTCAGACGAAACAGTTCAGCGCGCTTTCGATCGGCAAGAAAGCAGGCTGACGACAAGAGGCGCGCCGGCTCACCCGGCGCGCCCGCTGCGCAGGAAAGGCGGCTTATGAGAATACTCGTTGTCGAAGACGACCATGAAGCGGCGGCGCATGTGTCGAAGGGCCTGCGCGAAGCCGGTCATGTCGTCGATCATGCGCTGGACGGCGAGGTCGGCTTCAACATGGCGGGCGCGGGCGATTACGACGCCTATGTGATCGACCGCATGCTGCCGAAAATGGACGGCGTCACGCTGCTGTCGCGCCGCAGGGCCGACGGCGACGAGACGCCGGCGCTCTTTCTTTCCGCGCTCGGCGAGGTCGATGACCGCGTCAAGGGCTTCAAGGCGGGCGGCGACGACTACCTCGTGAAGCCCTACGCCTTTCCGGAACTTCTTGCGCGCGTCGAGGCGCTCGGGCGGCGGCGCACCCAGGCGCCGGCGGCGGTGACGACGCGCTATGCGGTCGCCGACCTCGAAATCGACGTCATTACGCGGACGGTTCGCCGCGCCGGCAAGAAGATCGACTTGCAGCCGCGCGAATTCCGCCTGCTTGAATATCTGATGCGCCACGCCGGCCAGGTGGTGACGCGGACGATGCTGCTCGAAAACGTCTGGGAATATCATTTCGATCCGCAGACGAACGTCATTGACGTCCATATCTCGCGCCTCAGGTCGAAGATCGACAAGGACTTCGACAAGCCGCTGTTGAAGACGATCCGCGGCGCGGGCTACACGATAGACGATGCGGAATAGGTTGTGGACCGCGCGCGGCGGGTTGTAGGTTGCGCAAGGTCCCGGGCGTCCGCCGCCCGCCTGCAACTTTAAACCGCCAGACCGGCCGCAAATGCTCCGCCTCCTGCGAACGACGACTTTCCGGTTTACGATCGTTTACGTCGTCGTATTCGCGGTGGCGGTCGCGCTGCTCGGCTATCTTTTCTATCAGTCGACTTTCGGCGAGGTCTCGAAGCAGACTGACGCGATCCTGGATCAGGAAATACAGGTCCTCGCTGAAGTTTTCTCCGGAGAAGGCGCGGGCGTGCTGCGCCGCGTCGTGCGCGAACGCGCGGCCTGGCGCGACGACGGCCTTTACATGCTGATTGGCGCGCCGTCCGGCGCGGTTCTTTCCGGCAACCTGTCGGCGCTGCCGCCCGAAGCGCTGTCGGCGGGCGAAGGGTTCTTCAACTTCACGTTTGAACGGCCGCGCCTCGACGCCGCCGGGCGCGAGATCGGCACCGAAACGCGCGAGGCGCGCGGAAAAATCCGTCGATTCAAGGCGAGTCCGGAATCCGAAACCTCGTTTCTCGTTTTCGTCGCGCGCGACATCTCAACGCGGGAATCGCTCAGGAAGCGCAGCCAGTCGCTGATGACGCGCATCGGCGCAGCGACGATCGGACTCGGCATCATCATGGGACTGATTTTCTCCCGCACGCTGCTGATGCGGGTGGACTCGGTGAACCGGACGGCGCGCGCCATCCGCGGCGGCGATCTGTCGAAGCGGATCGCGGTCACCGGCGTCAATGACGAGATCGACAATCTCGCCGTCAATCTCAACGCCATGCTCGACCAGATCGAGCGGCTGATGGGCGGCATGCGCGAAGTGTCGGACAATATCGCTCATGATCTTCGTTCGCCGTTGAACCGCATCCGCGGCCGACTGAATGAGGCGCTTAAGGCCGGCCCTTCAGAGAAGGAGGAAGCCTTGCGCGCAACCCTCGAAGACGCTGAGGGAATGATCACGACCTTCAATGCGCTTCTGTCGATCGCGCGCATCGAATCCGGCGAGGGCGCCGGGCAGATGGAGGCTGTCGACCTCGTCGCCATTGCGCAGGAGATGGTCGAGCTTTACGAGCCGGCCGCGCAGGATGCGGGCTTCGTGCTGCAACTCAAGACCGCGCCGGCGCCGCCGGTGCGCGGTTCGCGTGCGTTGATCAGCCAGGCGCTCGCAAACCTGCTTGACAACGCGCTGAAATACGCTGTCGGCGGCACGACGATCAGGATCGACATTCGAAAGGGATCGGACAATCGCGTTCTCCTGTCGGTGCTCGACGACGGACCCGGCGTTCCGGAAAACGAACGCGACAGCGTGTTGAAGCGGTTTGTCCGCCTTGAGCAGAGCCGGACGACGCCGGGGTCCGGCCTCGGCCTTTCGCTGGTGTCGGCGATCGCCCGCGCGCACCGGGGTTCGATCTCGCTCGGCGACTCCTCGTCGAACCCCGAACGGCGCGGCCTGAAGGTGACGATCGCCGTTCCGTCCTTCGACCGTGGGTGACGCCTTGTTTGTCAGGTTGCGGAGATCGCGCGTATGAGCAGCCCGATGACAGCCGGCGTTCCGCTTTCCTCGCTCGTGAAGTTCGTCCCGATTCCGTTCGACCGGCCCGCCGGAGATCGCGCGCTCGAGGCGATCGGGCGCGACGCGCCGGCTGCGGACCTTGTCGCCGGCGTCGCGGGCTGCTCGCCCTATCTTTCCCGCCTCATCATTCGCGATCCGGAAACCGCCCGCCTTGTCCTGACGTCCCCTCCTGAAGCGAACCTCTCCCGCGCCGTTGCGGCGGCGTGGCGCGCGGCGGATGAAATGGATCAGGGCGTCCAGATGAAAGCGCTGCGCCGGGCCAAGGCGGACGCGGCCCTGTCGATCGCGCTGGCGGAAATTTCCGGCGCATGGACGACAATGGCGGCGGCGGCGGCGTTATCCAAATTCGCCGACGCCTCGGTCGGCGCCGCGCTTCGCATGGCGCTGCGGCAGGCGCAGCGTCTCGGCTTTCGCGAAAGGAACGCGGAAAGTCCGGAAGAAGATTCAGGCGTCACCGTAATCGCAATGGGAAAGCACGGCGCCGATGAACTGAATTATTCGAGCGACATAGACCTCGTCGTCCTTTTCGACAGCGCCAGCGACGCGCTCGGCGGGCCGCTCGATTCAAAGCGCATCGCGGTCGCCGCGACTCGGGCGATGGTGTCGCGACTGAGCGACCAGACGGCGGACGGTTACGTCTTCCGCACCGATCTTCGGCTGAGGCCCGATCCCGGCGTTTCCGCGGCGGCGGTTTCCATCAACGCCGCGGAGACCTATTACGAATCCTACGGCCAGAACTGGGAGCGTGCGGCTTTCATCAAGGCGCGCGCGGCGGCGGGCGACATTCCGCTCGGCGACGACTTCATCAGAAGACTGCGGCCCTTTATCTGGCGGAAGTTTCTCGACTTCGCCGCGATCGAGGAAATTTACGCCGTCATGCGTCAGATTCACGCGTCGAAAAGCGCCGGCGAGACGGAATTCCACGGCCATGATCTAAAGCGCGGCCTCGGCGGCATCCGCGAAATCGAGTTTTTCGCGCAGGCGCAGCAACTGATCGGCGGCGGCAAGAACCCGGCATTCAGGATGCGCGCGACGCTCGACGCGTTGCGCGCGCTTTGCGGCGCCGGGCTGGTCTCCGACCCGACGCGGGCCGCGCTCGAAAGCTGCTATTGCCGCCTGCGTCAGGTTGAACATCGGCTGCAGATGATCGCTGACGAGCAGACGCATCGCATACCGATGAATGAAATGGAGGCCGAGCGCCTCGCCGTGTTCCTCGGCGAGCCGGGACTCGACGCCTTGCGGTCGGGGCTCCTTGAAACTTTCCGCACGACTCATGAGTTGACGACGCCGCTGTTCCGGCCGGAAGAGCGGCAGCCGCCGCAGGCGGGCGCTCTCACCTTCACCGGCGTCGACAACGACCCGGATACGATCGCCTTGCTAAGGCGTCTTGGCTTCAGCCGGCCGGAGCAGGTCGCCGATGCTTTCCGCCGCTGGCACGCCGGCGAAACGCGGGCGACGCGAAGTCCGAAATCGCGCGCCGTGCTCGCCAAGGTGACGCCGCAGCTGATCACGGCCTTGTCGCGCGCGGCGGCGCCGGACGAGGCGTTCGCCGCGTTCGACGGATTCCTGCGCGGGCTTCCGGCCGGGGTGCAGATCTTCTCCTTGTTTCTGAACAGGCCGGACGTTTTCGAGCGGCTCATCCGCATCATGACCGTCTCGCCGTTTCTGGCGCGCGAAGTTGCAAAACGCGCATATCTCGCCGAGGCGCTGATCGAGTCGCGTTGGCCGGACCCGGAGCCTGCGCGCGAAACGCTGGACGGAAAGCTCGCGGTGCGCCTCGCCGCAGCCGACGGCTATGAAATGGCGTTGAGCGCCGTGCGGCGCTGGGCGTCGGAGGAATCGTTCTCCGTCGCCGCGCAATTGCTGGTTGACCTGATTTCAACAGAATCGGCGTCGGCGCGTTTCACCATGATCGCCGAGGCTTCACTCGCCGCGCTGCTTGACGTCGCGCGCGAGGAGACAGAGCGCCTTTACGGCGCGATTGACGGGGAGCTTGCGGTTGTCGCGCTCGGCCGCCTCGGCGCCCGTTCGATGACGGCGGCGTCCGACGTCGATCTGATGTTCATCTACAGCGCGGGCGAGGAAGCGCGCGCCTCCGGCGCGTCGGCGCTTGACGCGGTCACTTATTTCGGACGCTTCGTCAGGCGCTATGTGTCGGCCGTGACGACGCCGACGGAGGAAGGGGCCCTTTACGACGTCGACATGCAGTTGCGTCCTTCCGGTTCGAAAGGGCCGGCGGCGGTCAGCCTTTCCGCGTTCCGGAAATATTACGAACGCGACGCATGGACCTGGGAGATGATGGCGCTCACCAAGGCGCGCGTCATTGCGGGCGACCGCAAGCTTGGCGCTGCGATCGAAGATGAGATAGCGGGCGTCCTCAGGCGCCGGCGATCGCCCGGAAAAATCGCCGCCGATGTCGTCGAGATGCGTGAACGGTGGAAAGCGGCCAAACCGGCCGTCAGCCCCTGGGACCTCAAGAACGCTGTCGGCGGATTTGTCGAAATCGACTTCACGGTTCAGTATCTATTGCTCACCCATGCTTGCGCCGTCGAGGCGAACGGGCGGCGGGACATGGCGTCGATGATCAGCGCACTGGTGCGAGCGGGAGCGATCGACCCGGCGCGCGCGGAAATTCTCGGCGGCGCCCATCGCGCATTTGAAACGCTGCAGCAGATCAGCCGCGCCGCGACCGGCGGCGTTTTCGCGCCGGGCGCGGCGGGCGACGAGCTTCGCCGCCTGGTCGCGCCGGTCTTCGACGTCGACACCGTTGAGGAAGCGGAGACGAAGCTTGTCGAAATGCAGCGCGAGGTGCGCGACGTGTATGAGGCGATCGTGCTCGCCGCCGCTGAAGGCGGCGATTCATGAACGCGCGCACGATCTTCGATCTCCTTGTGATCGGCGCCGATGCGGCCGGCTTCGCCGCCGCGGCCTGCGCCGCGAAAAGCGGCGCGACGGTTTCGCTGATCGCGACAGGCGGCGAGGCGCCGCCCGCCGGAAAGACGCCGGAGCCGCCGAATTTCGTCTGGCGCCTGCTCGACCTTCATTTGCGGGATCTGCGTCCCGAGGCGCGCGGCGCGCAGACGACCCTTGCCGCGGGAGAAGCGTTGACGACGACCGGCGATCCGGCGCGCACCGGAGAAGAGCTGGGGCGGCGTGACAGCGTCCTTGAACATTTGTGGCCCGCTTTCGCGGCGTCCATGAAAGGCGCGGACGATCGCCCTGCGTCGTCGCCCGACCGGTTTCTCTCCGCCAACGCGGTTCTCGACGACTATTTTTCAGACGAACTTCTGAAGACGCATGTTATCGCATCCTGCGTTGCGCCGTTCGGGCTCGCCGGCGACGAGGCCGGCTCCGCCGCTGCGCTCGCAAGCCTCGGCGAGAGCGGACGCCGCCGCATCGACGCGCGCTCCCTGTTTGAAGCGCTCGCCGACGCCGCCGCGGGTGCCGCCGTTGATCACACCAACGGCCGGCTGAACGCTCTCCTTTGCGCGGACGGAAAAAGCTGGAAAGCGATTTCAGACAGCGGCCGGGAGATTCGCGCGCGGCGGGCGATGGCGTCATCCGCGCTTTTGGCGGAAGCGGCGGGCTTGCTCGTCGCATGCAACGGTTCGCCGCTTGTCCGCCGGGCGGGCGCTGAAGCTGTCATCCGGCTGCGTTTCGACAAGCGGCTGCCCGCGGCGGCGCATGCGCATGGCGGCCTCTGTTTTGCGGCGGGCGACCGCGCCGCCATCGCAAGGGCGCGCGACGAGATGATCGACGGGGTCATCGCGGAGGAGCCGTTCCTGTCCTTCGAAATTTTCGGAAAGGAGATCCTGGCGCGTGCGCCATTCTGTCCGGCGCGGCTTTCCGAAGGCGGCGCCGGCCGCGAATGGACGGGTCAGGACAAACAGATTCTCGGGCGCCGCGCTGCGGATGTGATCGCCAAAGCGCTCGGCGTTCCGGTCGGATCGCCGCGCGAAATCGACGTTTCCGTCGGCGTCGATGCTGCGGGCGGCCTTGCGCGGCGCTCCTTCGACATGCCGGCGCTGGACGCGCCGGCGCCGTCAGCGGATCCGGTCGGCGCCGCGGCGTCGCTTGCGCTGGAGCTTATCCGCCATGACTGACGAAATGACCCGGCGCGGCGCGCGGATCGAAGGCGGCATCGACGCCGTCATTCTTGGCGCCGCTCCTGACGGCCTTGCGTCAGCCGCACTCCTTGCGCGCGCGGGCCTTCATGTCGTGCTCATCGAAAAGAGCGGCGCGAAAACGAAAGAGAAACGCGAGTTCGCACCCGGATATTTTGCCGAAGCCGGCGACCCGATCGCGGCGACGCTGGACTCAAAAGTGATCGACGCGCTCGATCTCTATCGTCATGGACTGTCCTATTCGGCGCGCCGGCTTGAGACGCTAGTCCGGTTTCATGACGGCGCGTTCCTCGTCGCGCCGGGCGATCCGGCGCTGATCGGGGAATCAGTCGCCGCACTCTCCGATGTCGACGCCGCCGCTTTTGCCGCATTTTACGACAACGAGCGAAAGACATCGCGCAGCTTCGCGGAATGGTTCGCAGGCGGCGAACCGCCGAAGCTGCCGGGCGCGCTCGCCGAGCTTGTTTCATCTTCTGTCGACGGCGCTGTCGCTGGACGGTTCGTCGACTCGCGTCTTGAGGATTTCATTCGCGCTGAAGCCGCGCTCGGGTCCGCGGCGCGGCCGGCGGAGCCCTTTACGTATCTCGCCTTTCTGCGCCGGCTTGCGGGCGAGACAGCGGGACTTCAGGGCGGCGTCGCAGCGATCGAAGGCGGCGCCCGCGGCCTCGCCGCCGCGCTTCGTCGCGCCTGCCAGGCGGCCGGCGTGACGATTCGCCAGACCGACCGGGTCAAGGGCGTCATCGTCGAGTGGGATCGCGTCGCCGGCGTCGAATTCGATGACGGCGCGCAGATCAGGTCACCCGTCATCATATCCGCGCTTTCGGCGCGCGAAACTTTCATTGATTTCGTCGGCCGTTCCCGGCTCGATATTGAATTCACGCGCGCGCTCGATATCGCGGCGCCGAGGATCTCTGCGATCCGCGCGCACCTCGCCGTCAACGGCCCGGTCGCGGATGCGCCTGTCCGCGATAATCTCGCCCGGCGCTTTCTTCTGGCGCCGGCGCCGATTGAAATTGAACATGCCTATCGGGCCGCGCGTCTCGGACAGACGCCGCACAACGCGATCGCCGAACTCATATTTCCAAGCGCGTTCGATTCCTCGCTCGCGCCGCAAGGCTGTTCGACGGCGACGCTCAAGATCCATCCTGTCGCCGATCGCTCGCTTTCCGACGAGGCGTGGAGACAGTCGCTCATTGACGCGGCGCGCGCGATATTCGCGCGAATGGCGGGCCGCGCCGAGATCGCGGCGGTTGATTTGGAGGATCCTGAGCCCGCCGCCCCGCCGGTCGCGGCCTGTTTTGAACGCCGCGCCAGGCTGACGGGCGCGTCCGGCCTTGAAGGCTATTTTTTCTGCGGGCCGGAGGCGCTCGTCGGCGGCGGGGTCAGTCTGTCGGCCGGACGGCGCGCCGCCGACCGCGCGCGCGACTATTTCAGGAAGGGCGGGTAAGCCATGCACTTTCCGGCGAGCGACGATGCTGCGGAACCGCGCGCCACGCCGCTTTACGCGGCGGCGGCCGGCCTTTCATCGACAAACAGCTGGACTTCGATCAACGGCTTCGCCGCTGCGCGCGTTTATACGTCCGTTGAGGATGAATACGGCGCCGCCAGCGAGGAGGCGGCGCTCGTCGATCTCGGACCGATGCGGCGCTACACCCTGCGCGGGCCGGATGCGTCGATCGCGCTTGCGCGGCTGACGACGACGCCGGTCGGCGAAATCGCGGTCGGCGAGGGCGCGCGCGGACTAATTCTTGATGCGGAGGGTTATGTCGTCGATTTCGCGGACGTGACTCGCCTTTCCGGCGACCTCTTCCTGCTGTCGACGGCGACGCCGGTCGACCGCCGCCTGCAGCTTGCCGTGCGAGGCTTCAACGCCGAAGCGCTCAATGTCGGCGCGATGGTCGCGGCGATCGGGCTTGCCGGGCCGCGTGCGCGCGACGCGGCGTCGGCGGCCGGGATTGATCTTTTGTCGGCGGACGCGACTGCGCAGGGGCGCGTTCGCGGCGTCGAACTCGCTATTCGTCCATTGTCCTTCGGCGCAGCGCCGGGCGTTGAAATCATGTGCCCGGGCGAAGACGCGCTGGTGATCTGGGAACGGCTCCGCCGCAAGCGTCCCTTGCCGGCCGCCGGCGTCGATGCGCTCGAGATCCTTCGTATTGAAGGCGGCGTTCCGCGCGTTGGCGTCGATTTTCACAGTGCGGATGTTTCCGGCGGCGGGAGCGTCCGCATGACGCCTGACGAGATCGGCCTCCCGCATCTCGCCCCGCCGAACCGCGCCTGGTTCAACGGCCGCAGGGCGATGAAGTCGGCAAGCGGCGCCGGCCGGTATCTGGTGGTCCTTTCGATCGACTGCGATCGGGTTGAAACGGGCGCCGCGATCTCTTCCAGAGGCGAGGCGGTGGGCCGGATCACGTCATCCGCGTTTTCCCCGCGGCTGCGGCGGGTTGTCGCCTTTGCGGAAATGGCCGTTGCGGCGCTCGGCCGTCCGCTTGAGGCCGCGACCCCCGCGTCCGGCAAGGCCGCCGCACGCCTTCACGAAACGGCGGAGAGCCGTCTCGCCGCCGTATTCCGGGAAAATCTGCGGACAGCGACGGAATCCGGCCGCTCGTCCGTTTAACGCTTCAGAGGGCGATGAATGACAAGCCTTGAAGGAGCATGCCTGATGAAAAAAACGATTATTCTCGCCGCGATTCTCGGCGCTTCGGCGATCGGCGCGGCGGCGAACGCGAAAGGGCCTAAGGGCGACCATTTCTCCCGGTTTGATAAAGACGGCGACGGCAAAGTCGCGGTCTCCGAACTCGACGCCCGTCACAAGCAGTTCATCGGCGAGGCCGACAAGGACGGCGACGGGTTCATCACCAAGGATGAAATGAAATCGTTCCACGAATCGCGGATGGCCGAGCATAAGGCCCGCCGTTTCCCCGACGCCAATAATGACGGGAAAGTGAGCCGGCGCGAGTTTGAAGACGCCGCGCGCGACCGATTCAGCGAAATGGACAAGGACGGCGACGGCTTGCTCACCGAGGAGGAAATGGGCGACCATCGCGGCGGCTGGCGAAAGCATCACTAGGCTTGGCCGGAGCGAGCGGACGACCGATTGCAGGACGATGAGGAAAGCGATGACGTTCTCATCGCGCGCGCGGGCCGGGGCGACCGGCTCGCCGCGTCGGTGCTCATCACGCGGCATTCGCCGCGCGTCCTTTCGCTTTGCCTGCACCTCCTCAAAAACAGGGCCGCAGCTGAAGACGCCGCACAGGAAACCTTTCTCAAGCTCTGGGAAGGATCGGCGCGATGGCGGCCGAATGGCGCAAGCCTGTCGACATGGCTTTATCGGGTCGCGACCAATGCTTGCCGCGACCGGCATCGCGCAAGCCGGCGCGAAGCGCCGGAGGAAGCCGCCGGCGATCGCATCGACGATGCGCCGTCCGCCGAAGGCCGCCTTTCGGGCGACGACCGCGCGAGACTGGTTGAAAGCGCTTTGTCGCGACTTCCGGACAACCAGAGGATCGCGATGACGCTTCGTCACTATCAGGAACTGACGAATATCGAAATTGCAGAGACAATGTCGATGAGCGTCGATGCGGTTGAATCCCTGCTTGCGCGCGCGCGCCGCAGCCTGAAAGACGCGCTTGCGGATTTGCGCGACGAACTGCTGGAGAGCGTCGAATGAACGACCGCAGGAAAAATCCGGACAGACCGGCGCCCGGCGCCGATCCGCTCGACAATCTGATCGACGGCGTCTTCCGCCAGTCGCGCGGCCACGCCGCTGTTCCTGGCATGGAATTCAAGGCCATGCTGATGCAGTCCTTTGACGACGTTCAGAGGCGCCGGCGCGCCCGGCTGTCGCTGTCGCTCATCGCCGACGCCATCGGCTGGCGCGCGCTTTCGCGGCCGATGGCCGCAGCGGCGTTGCTTGGCGGCGTCTGCGCCGCCGGATTCGCAACGGGGGCCGCCGTTCCCGCCAGCGAGGCCGCCGCGTACGCCGAGATCGCCTCGGCGTTCGATCAATCGTTTTCGCTGGCGGAGGAGAGTGATCTGTGGGCAGAGGAATAATCGTCGCGCTGGCTCTGTCTCTGGCTGCGAACGTCTTTCTCGGCGGGTTCGTCGCCGGACGGTTCGTGGGCGGAGAGAATTATCGCGGCGGAGACCGTTTATCGGCGTTCCGGCACGGCGACGCGCATGAATTTTCGGACCTGCCGCCGGCGGCGCGCGAGAGCCTGAAGCGCGCGTTCATCGCGCACCGGGCGGAGGGAAGGGAGGCGTATCGCGAAATGAAGGCGCTCCACCGTGAATTCATCGATGTGCTCAGCGCTGACGAATTCGACCGGGCCGCCGCTGATGCGATCGCCGCAAAGGCTGACGCAATGGACCGCTCGGGACGCTCGTCTCTCATCAAGCTCATTGCCGAGGCGGCGGAAGGTCTTTCTGTCGAAGACCGCAAGGCGCTCGCCCGCCATATCGAGAAGCGCAGACCGCACCACAAGCGCAGACACGGCCGGTCTGCTCCTCCGCCGCCTGACGCTCCGCCTGCTGAATAGCAGCTATTCCGCCGCTTCGATATGAGACGGCGACGTCGGTGGTGCGGACGCCGTAAGCAGGTGTGCGTCGTTTCTCACGAACTGCGGCAGGCGAACGCGCGCGTCGCGCCGGCGCGGAAAGGCGGCGCAGGCGACCGTTCCCCGTCCAGGCTGGCTTGCGATGGCGAGAATGCCGCCCTGCATCTCCATGAGCGACTTCGACAGGGCGAGGCCGAGACCCGACCCCTTGCGCGTCTTGGAGAAATGATCTTCGACCAGTTCAAACGGCGCGCCGAGCCGGACGAGATTCTCTTTTGAAATTCCGGCGCCGTTGTCGGCGACGATTATGGTGACGCCGTCAAGGTCGGCCTCGGCGGTGAGCGTCACCTCGCCGCCCGCGGGCGTGAACTTGATCGCGTTTGACAGAAGGTTCAGCGTCACCTGCTTGACGGCGCGCGGGTCTGCGAAAACGGCCGGCGCATGCGCGACAGAAGCGGTCAGCGCGACCCCGGCGTCGGCGGCGCGCTTGGCGACGATGCGCGAACACTCTTCTAGAATGCGCTCAAGCTCGACGCGCCGCGGCTCAAGCTGAAGCTTGCCTGCCTCGATGCGCGACATGTCGAGAATGTCGTCGATGAGTTCAAGCAGATGCTGGCCGCTGGAAAGGATATCGCAGACATACTCCCTGTATTTCGCGTCGCCGAGCGGGCCGTACAGCTCCGACTGCATGATCTCTGAAAAGCCGTTGATGGCGTTGAGAGGCGTCCTCAGCTCGTGACTCATATTGGCGAGGAATTCGCTTTTCGACCGGCTCGCTTCTTCCGCCCGGCGCTTTTCAAGCTCGTATTTATGCATGGTGTCTGTCAGCTCGCGCCTCGACGCTTCAAGATCGCTGACTGTCGCCTCGAGTTCTCTCTCTTTCTTTTTCTGCGCGCGGGCGCGGCGCCTCGCCTCGGTCGCGTTTGACGCGATGCAGACAAGGCCGCCTTCGGCGGTGCGCCGGCGCGCGATATGCAGCCAGCGGTCCTTCGGCAATTCGACCTCGATGCTCTGATCGTCGATCGGCGCGTCGGGTGCGAAGTATTTTTCGATGATGTCGCCGCGCGCGGGGGCGAGCGCCGCGATCTCGGCGGCGGTCAGCCCCGGCCGAATTTCGCCCGCGTCAAGCCGGAAGATTGCGGCGAACCTGCGGTTCCAGGCGGCGAGCCGGCCGTTTCCATCCCAGAGGATGAATGCTTCCGGAATGCTTTCGATCGCGTCCTTGAGGCGCGTTTCCGCGATCGCCGCCGTCGGGCTGGAAGACTTCGATCCCGTCATGTCGAATGCGGCGCCGGAGCGATGGAAGCGCGTCGCCTCGCTCGATGTTCGGAAATAGGTTCGCGTCCAGCCGCCGGCGGCCTGCCGCAGACGCACCGGCGTCTCGGTGATCCCGCTCGTATCGCCGGTGATCACGGCGAGCGCGCCGCGCAAATCCTCCGGATGAACGAGCGCGGAAATCTCCCGCATCGTGAAGGTGCGATCGCGCGCGCCGAGCCCGACCGCTTCAAGAAAGGCGCCTGAAATCGTGACGGTGCGCTCCTTGGGGTCGAAAGTCCAGGAACCCGCCCGGCCTGCGGCGAGCGCGGCCTGCGTCGTTTGCAGGGCGGCGATGGCGTCCGATGCGGCGGCTGACGCTTGCGACTGGCGAAGGAACGCCGCCATCAGGGATGAGATCGCCGCCGTAAAAGCGGCGAGCAGGAGCGCGTAGAAAATCCAGGCGGGCGTTCGTCCGTAAATGTCGGCTTCAGGAGACGCGACGAGCACGGCGTCGCCGTTGTCGAGCAGACGCCAAGCGACAAACGCCTTGCCGGTTTTCAATGCAGCCGTCGCCGAGCCTCGTGACGCGAGCGGAAGTCCGCTCGCATCCGCCTTCTCGACTTGCGCTGATTTGACGGCGCCGCTCGATGCAAGGATGTCCCCCGTCGCCGACACGTGATAGACGGCCGCGAGCCCCCCCGGCGCACAGGCGATGATCGACTTGCGCACCGGATCGCCGGTCATCAGTGCAATGTTGGCGGCGCCGGCGCATTCACTCGCAGCTTTTTCGACCCGAAGCGCTGTTTCCGTGCGGCGTGAAGCATCCTCCTCGCCGATCTTCCCGACGAAAAGAAAGACCATCGCGACGATGAGCAGGCCGGTCAGCGCAATCAGCCGGCGCGGCGACAAAGCCGTTGCTGCGGCGGCATTTGCGCCCTGGCCTTTCTGGTCCGACCTCATCAATCGCCTTCGCCGCCGAAAATCAAAACAAATCAAGGGATCACGCCGCAAACGCCGCGGCAAGCGGCGCTTGTTTACGAATTGGAAACTATTCCTGTTTCGGCCCGGCTGTCACCTGCGAATCAGGCGGCTCTTTCCTCGCCCGCAAGCCGCGCCGTCATCTCGAAAAGGTTGTCTGATATTGCTTTGGATTCCGCGACGCGCTTCAGCGCCGCCTGGGCGAGCCGCCGCCTCGCCGGCTCAAGACGCCTCCAGTTTTCGAGCGCGGTCGTAAGGCGCGCGGCGAGCTGCGGATTGATCCGGTCGATGGCGAGAAGCTGATCCGCGAAGAACCTGTATCCCTCGCCGTCGGCGCGATGGAAGCCTTCAAGGTTCTGCGCGACAAAGGCGCCGATGAGCGAACGCACCTTGTTGGGCGTCTTGATGTCAAACGCCTCATGACTCATCAGGGCGCGAACCTCGTCCAGCGCCCGGTCGGCGGGCGCCATCGCGCGCCACGCCAGCCATTTGTTCGTGACCAGCATGTCGCCCCGCCATTTCATGTAGAACCGGTCGAGCGCCGCATCGCGCTGCGGCGCATGCGACATGGCGAGCGCCGCAGTTGCTGCGGCTTCATCCGTCATGTTCGATGCGGACTGCGCCTGCTCCTCCGCGAGGCGATATTCTCCGGCGGCGACAAGAAGCGACAAGGCGGCGTTACGGAGCGTGCGGCGGCCGGCTTCCGCCGCCGACGGATCAAACGGCTTATTCGTAGAAAGATCGCGGTAAACGGCGGACAATTGCTCCTTCAGCGTTTTCGCGACGGACTCGCGAACGCGCTTGCGCGCTGCTGCGATGCGCCCGGGATCGATGACGCGCGCATGCTGCGCCAGTTCCGCGTCGCTTGGCGCCTTCAGCAATTCGGCGGCGAAGGCCGGATCGCCGCGCGCGCTTTCAAGGCTTTTTCCGAGCGCTTCGGCGAATCTCGACAGCGCGCGCTCGGGATCGGCCATTTCGAGCTGCCCTGCGAAAGCAAGCGCAACATCGCGCCAAAGCGCTTCGGTCGCCGACCAGCGGCTGAAAAGATCGGTTTCCGACCTCGCGATCGTCAGCCGGTCGTCAAGACTGAGCGGCTGGTCGACGGTGACCGGCGCTGAATAGCCGCGCACGAGTGATGCGATCGGCCGCTCGCGATAAGGGCCGAATTTGCTGCCGTATTCCGACTGCCTCAGGCGAATGAGACCGCTCTCAAGCACCTCGCCTGATCGCGAACCGATCAGCGCGAAGGAAAGGGGGATGTCGCGCGGCGGCTTCTCATTCTGTCCGGGCGTCGGCCTGGTCGACTGGGACAGCGTCAGCGAATAGGCGCCGGCGCTGTCAAACTTCTCGTTCACTTTGACGGCGGGCGTTCCGGCGTCGGAATACCAGCGGCGGAACTGCGAAAGATCGTCGCCGCCGGCGTCTTCCATCGCCTTGACGAAGTCCTCAACCGTCGCCGCTTCGCCGTCATGCCGCGAAAAATAGAGATCGCATCCCTTGCGGAATTTTTCCGAGCCGAGGATCGTTTTGATCATCCGGCAAAGCTCGGCGCCTTTTTCATAGACGGTGGCGGTGTAGAAATTATCGATGGTGATGTAGCTTTCGGGACGCACCGGATGGGCGAGGGGGCCTGAATCTTCCGGAAACTGCTGCGCCCAAAGACGACGGACATCCTTGATGCGCTGGACCGCGCGCGAGCGCATGTCGGCGGAAAATTCCTGATCGCGAAAAACCGTAAAGCCCTCCTTCAGGCAGAGCTGGAACCAGTCACGGCAGGTGACGCGGTTGCCTGACCAGTTGTGGAAATATTCGTGCGCGACGATTGACTCGATCGCCTCATAATCGGCGTCCGTCGCCGTCTCGGGGGAGGCGAGCACATAAGCCGAGTTGAAGATGTTGAGGCCCTTGTTCTCCATCGCGCCGAAATTGAAATGGTCGACAGCGACGATCATGAAAATGTCGAGATCGTATTCGCGGCCGAAGACGTCTTCATCCCACTTCATCGCCCGCTTCAGCGAATCGAGCGTATAGCCGCATTTATCAATGTTCTTCGCCTGCACGAAAACCTTGAGTGCGACCTTACGTCCCGACCGAGTGATGAAAGCGTCCTCGGCGGCGACGAGGTCGCCTCCGACGAGCGCGAAAAGATAGGAGGGCTTGGGGTGCGGGTCGGTCCACTGGACAAAGTGCCGTCCGCCCGGCAGATCGCCTTCAGCGAGCTTGTTGCCGTTCGACAAGAGCACCGGACAGGCGGCCTTGTCCGCCTCGATCCGCACCGTGAATTTGGACAGACAGTCCGGCCGGTCCGGGAAATAGGTGATGCGGCGGAATCCTTCGGCCTCGCATTGCGTGCAAAACATTCCATTCGAGATGTAAAGGCCGGAAAGGGCGGTGTTGGCCTCCGGCGAGCAGACGGTTTCAATGTCGAGCGTGAACGCCGCCGGCGGATGAAGGATCGTCAGCGCCTTGTCGGTCAGCCGGTAACCGGCGTCCGGGACGCGATCTTCATCGATCGCGATCTTGAGAAGCTCAAGGTTCTCGCCGTCGAGGACGAGCGGCGCCCCGGGGGTTGCGCCCTCAGCCCGCCGGATCGCCAGCCTCGATTTGACGATTGTCCGCTTCGGATCGAGAAAAAAGGAAAGATCGACATGGTCGATCCGGAAATCGAGCGCCTTGTAATCGGCGAGACGGATCGTCTTCGGCGCAGCAGCGTCGGCGTCGGGACGGGGCGGCTCTGTCGCAATGTCGCTCATGGTATTTTCCTCTGCGGCGGCGAGACAATTGGGCTTTGGGCGCAGCGAAGTAAAGGCCGGCGGCGCGGTCATGAAAATTCTTGGTTTTCAGGGCCGTCCGCCTTAAATGTCACGGCTCCGTCGAGGAGCCGACATGAGACATTTCCTGAACACAGCCGACTGGACGCGCGCTGAGATTGAAGCCATGCTTGCCGACGCCCGCGCCATGAGGGCTGCGCCTTTCGGCGATGCGCTGAAGAACAAGTCTGTCGCGCTGCTTTTCCTCAACAATTCGCTGCGGACGCGCACGTCCTTCGACATCGGCGTAAACCAGCTTGGCGGTCATGCGGTGACGCTGTCGCCGTCGGGCGGCATGTGGCCGCTCGAGTTTGAGGACGGCGTCGTGATGGACGGCGAGGCCGAAGAGCATGTGAAGGAAGCTGCGACAGTTTTGTCGCGCTATTGCGACATGATCGGGGTCAGGGCGTTTCCGAAGTTCGTCGACTGGAATGAGGACCGCAAGGACAAGGTCCTCAACGCGTTTGCGAAATATTCTGACGTTCCCGTAATCAACATGGAGACAATCACACATCCGTGTCAGGAGCTTGCCCATATACTTGCGTTGAAAGAGCGGTTCGAGCTTGAAGGCCGGGGCGGACTCGACGGCAAGAAATACGTCCTGACCTGGACGTATCATCCAAAGCCGCTCAATACGGCGGTCGCCAATTCCGCGCTGATGATCGCGGCGAAGTTCGGCATGGACGTGACGCTGCTCTGCCCGACGCCGGACTATGTTCTCGACGAGCGCTATATGACGCAAGCGGCAAAGGATTGCCGCGCCAACGGCCGCAAGCTCACGGTCACGCACGATGTCGACGAAGCCTACAAGGACGCCGAAGTCGTTTATTGCAAGAGCTGGGGGGCGCTGCCCTATTTCGGAAAATGGGAAGCGGAAAAGAGGATTCGCGACGCCAACAGGCGTTTCATTGTCGATCGCAAGAAAATGTCGATGACAAACGATGCGCTCGTTTCGCACTGCCTGCCGATGCGCCGGAATGTGAAAATGACGGACGATGTCTTCGACGGCCCGAACTGCATCGCCTATCAGGAAGCGGAAAACCGCCTGCATGTGCAAAAGGCGATCATGAAGGCGCTGGTGA
>CALKYG010000040.1 GCA_938003575.1 uncultured Alphaproteobacteria bacterium | reverse complement strand
TTCTTGATTGACTTCGCCCCTTGCGCCTTCAGCCGGCGAATATGCGCAAGCGCATCATCGTAACTTTCGATCTCAGCGTAAAGGCCGGGCGACTTCGCTCCGTAGACGACGTCGCCGGTCGAGAATATGCGCGGGGCGAGCAACCCGCCGGCCCGCTGCAGCTCGGCGGACGAGAAAACCTCGCTCGCTCCGTTCGAGGGATCGTGCACGGTGGTGACGCCAAGAGCGAGATGTGCGATTGCCGACCAGTTCTGCTCGGGGATGATCTCATCCTCGCCGGCGGGGCCATGCGCATGAGCGTCGATGAAGCCCGGCGCAATCGTTTTGCCGGCGGCGTCGATGATCCGGGCGCCGGCAGGGTAAGCGGCTTCGCCTTCGCCGACCGCCGCGATGCGATTGGCGCGAACGACAATGTGGCCGTTCTCTATGACGCCGCCGTCATCGCCTTTCATGGTGATGATGCGGGCGTTGCGGATGACGGTGACGCCGTCGGGCTTGTCGGCGCCGACGCTTATCGAGAGATCCGCGCCCGATGACGGAGGCGTGAATTTTTTCGCTTGTTCTCCGTCCCTGTTCGGCGAGGCCGGGATCATGTCAGCGATGCGCGCCGAATAGAGAGTCGGTCCCAGCGTCCAGCGAAGGACGTTTGCATCCGACCAGGAGGGAAACGCGGAGCCGCCCGCGCTGGCCTTGACGACAGGCATGGCTGACCCTGATTTACCGGCCGCGATATCCTGGGGACCGGACGTCATCGGCATCACATACGTCGCCCAATTCTCGCGGAAGGCGAGATGCCTGCCGTCTGGCGCGACCTGGAAATCGGTGACGAGATCGCCCGAGGCGTGAACACGCTTCGCTTCGCCATTCAGGTCGACGCTGATCAGTTTGTTCGCATTGTCTTCGCGCACTTGCATGTAGATGCGGTCGTTTTCAGCGCCGAAATGCGGGTTGGCGCCGTTGTCGGACACTTTCGTCATTGCGCCGCCGGACGCGGCGATACGGTAGACGCCCGGCGCCTCGGCGAATTTTCCAGAGAGGAGGTAGCCGCTGGCGCCTTTTTCAAAGACAATGGTTTTTCCGTCCGCCGAAAATCGGGGCCGGCGATAGATCCCGGGCGTTCCGGTCACGACCGATCCGGCGCCGCCGCCGGGTGACGTGACGCGAATGACGCCAAGGCCGTCATCGGTCCAGGCGACATAAACCAGTCGCTTTCCGTCACGCGAAAAGGAGGGGAAGAGCTCGCGGCCTGCGCCTGAACCGGTGAGCCGCTTCGGCGCGCCGTTCGGCAGAGATTTCACCCAGAGCTTGCCGAGCGATTCGAATACGACGGTTCTTCCGTCGGGTGAAACTGCGGCGAAGCGCGGCATCTGCGTTCTGAACGAATCCGGCGCGACACTGACCTCGGGGCGCGGCGGATCGATGACAACGCGGTCGTCGCTGATGTGGAAGGGAATCTCCGAAGCGGCCCCGCCAGTCGTCACACGGCGGATCTTGCCGCCTGCCCAGAAGACCACCGACTTTGAATCCGGCGTCCAGTCCATCATCGGATAGACGCCGTGCACGGCCCAAGCTTCCTGCATGTCGAGATCAAGCGCGTCGTAGATTTTCCGTTGCGCGCCGGTCTTTAGATCCATGAGATAGAGCTTCGACTTCTCACGCTCGCGTTTGACGAAAGCGAGCCACTTGCCGTCCGGCGACGGCGCCGGCCGCACCGCGCCTCCTGCGCCCCCGGCGATGCGCGTCGTTTCGGCGGTCGCAATATCGAAACGCTCGATCGCGAAGACTTCGCCGTTTGCGTCCTGCGCATAAATGAAGGTGTCGCCAGGCGTCGAATTCCGCGCGTAATAGATCGATTTTCCGCCCGGCGCAAAAACCGGCTCGCCGAGTTCTTTCTGATAGTTCTCGTTCGGCCTCTTTACGAGCTTCACGCCGTCGCCGCCGCCGAGGTGGTACATCCAGATTTCGCCGGCGCCGAGAGAACGCGCAGTCGTGAAATGTTTGCGGCCGATCAGGTATTGTCCGTCAGGGCTCCAGTCCGGCGCCGTTACAAGCCGGAAGGTTTCTTTCGTCACCTGTCGCTTGTCGGAGCCGTCGCGGTTCATAATCCAAAGATTGTCGCCGCCGCCCCGGTCGGAGGTGAACGCGATTTTCGCTCCATCCGGCGAGAACCGCGGCTGCATTTCAAAGGGCAGCCCTTCGGCGATGCGCGTCGGGGTTCCGCCGGTTATCGGCATCGTGTAGATGTCGCCGAGCAGGTCGAAGGCGATGGTCCGCCCGTCCGGGCTGACATCGACATTCATCCAGGTGCCTTCCTCGACGTCTATCGAAACTTTCCGCGTTGCGAGCCCCGGCGGCGCTGCGACGTCCCATTTTTTTTCGGTCTTGGCGTCTTCCGCCCAAACAGGCGTGACAATGGCTGCGCCGGCCGCGCCGGCGAGCAGAAACCTCTTGATGGACATTTGCACCCCTCTTCGAAATTGCGCGCATCCTAGGCGCCGGTCGTAAGACGCCCAAGCGTAAAGCGCCGTTGATTGACTAGAACCCCCGCGCGGCATACGCCTCTGCGCCTTTTTCAATGGGACTGACGGTCGTGGAAACGACAATTGCGGCGAATCGAGCTTCTGGCGCGCCGTGGCGAGGCGAACTCGCCGCGCTGCTGGCGCTCGGCCTTCCGATGGCCGCGACCCAGCTCGTGCAGTTCTCCGTGATGACAGTCGATGTCCTGATGATCGGGCGACTGGGGCCGGAGCCGCTTGCAGCGTCCTCGCTCGGTCTCGTCATATTCTTCGCCGCCTGGCTCGTCGGCTTCGGGCCCGCGATGGCGGTTTCTCCGCTTGTCAGCCAGGCGCTCGGGGCGAAAGCGGACGATCATGATGACGTTCGCATTTCCATCCGCATGTCGCTCTGGGCGATCGGCATGCTGGCCGCGCCGCTCGCGGTCGCCTTTGCGCTGACCGAGCAGATCGCGCTTGCGCTCGGCCAGCCGCCGGCGCTCGCCCGTCTCGCTGCGCCCTATGTGCTGGCGCTGGCGCCCGGCTGGGCGTTCGCCATGGGCACGATCATCCTCCGGAATTTCCTGGCTGCGATCGGCGAGACGCGCGCGCCGCTGTTTATCGTCATTGGGACGACGCTGCTGAACGCGTTTCTGAACTGGCTCCTGATTTACGGCAATTGGGGATTTCCTCGCCTAGAGCTCGTCGGCGCCGGCGTCGCCTCGTCAATTGTGAACGCCAGCGGCTTTTTCGCGCTTGTTGCGTTTATACGCGCCGACAGACGCGCAAAGGTCTTTCACGTTTTCCGTGATTTTTTGAAGCCGCACTGGCCTCGCTTCCGGGAAGTCGTGCGCCTTGGCTGGCCGATCGGCGTCACGATCGCGTTTGAAGGCATGCTCTTCAACGCCTGCGTTTTCCTGATGGGCCGCATCGGCGTCAATGA
The DNA here is from genome assembly GCA_938003575.1 of uncultured Alphaproteobacteria bacterium. GTDB lineage: Bacteria > Pseudomonadota > Alphaproteobacteria > Caulobacterales > Parvularculaceae > Amphiplicatus. Next base: position 1,261 of record CALKYG010000040.1, on the reverse strand, counting down.
AGTCGCGGCCTATCAGGTTGCGCTCAACGTGGCCTCGATCGCGTTCATGGCGCCGCTAGGGCTGTCGATGGCGGGCGGCGTTCGCGTCGGCCTTGCGGCGGGCGCCGGGGACCGCGCCCGCGTGCGCCGCGCCTCGGCGTTGACTCTCGCGCTCGCGATCGCGGCGATAATGCTCGTGGCGATCCCTGTCATGATCGCGCCGGAGTTCGTCGCCGGCCTCTACCTGAACCGGAACGATCCCGCGAATGCGGCGGTCATCGCGATGGTGGCGAAGTTCCTAATCATCGCAGCCGCCTTCATGCTGTTTGACGCAACACAGGTCGCCTGCGCGCAAGCGCTGCGCGGCCTTAAGGACGTGCGCTGGCCCATGGTCATTACCGGAATCGCCTATTGGCTCGTCGGTTTTCCGGTTGCGGCCTTTCTCGGTCTCGGCACGGAAATCGGCGCCGTCGGCGTTTGGTGGGGGCTGCTTTCGGGCCTTTTCGTCGCCGCATCCCTTCTGGCCGCGCGGCTTTACCTGCTGACGCGGTGACGGAGCGCCCCCGCCGTTAACGTTCTGTCAGCCTTAACGCGCAATGAATTCCGGTTGTACGGCTAGTCGGGAAAGGGCGGATGGCGACTCCAGCCACCGAAGCGCGACGCCTTGAATGGCGCGAACGGCTCAAATTCGAGAGCCGGCGCTTCAATGCGTGGTGGGAAGGCTACGCCTTCGACGCGGCGGCGGAATGCGCGGCAATTGCAAGGGAAGGCGCCGTCGGCGACGCGCCGGCCTGCCCGCTTGATCAAGATATTGCAAAAGCGATCTGGGGCGAGGGGCGCCTTGATCCCGGCGATCCCGCCTGGACGATGCGCCATGCGCGAACGCTCGGGGCCGCGCTGAAGGCTGAAATCGTCATTCTCGGCGCCGGCGCCGGCGCGCCTGTTCGCGACCTGAAGCACGGCACCCGCTGGAAGCTTTCGGGTTACTCGCGCATTTCGTCGAAACTGAAAGGCGTTGACGTCATTCCCTACGAGACGGCGCTGACACGGATCAATCGGTCTTCGGCTGACGGCGGCATTTCCTTTTTTGAGCTGCACCGCGATCAGGATCCCGCAATGATCGCATTGTTCGCGGCGGAGCTTGTGAAATCGAATGCGCCCTTCGCTTTCGTCGACTTCACGGTCGCGCGCCGCGGCGCGCGCCTTAAGACTTGCTTTGTCGATCCCTGGTCGGGATCGCCGCGTCAAACTGACCAGTATGCCGAACTCATCGAGAAGTCCG
>CALKYG010000039.1 GCA_938003575.1 uncultured Alphaproteobacteria bacterium | reverse complement strand
CGGTTTCGCAGAACGACGTCGTCGTAAGCGCGGCCGAAGCGGGCGCGTTCGCCGCGAACATGGCGGCCGCGGCTGCAAGGCCGATTTTTAGTAGATGCTTCATTCCTGGTCTCCCTCCGATACCCTACAAACTGAGGCCTCGCCGCGGGCGGATTACAGCGAAAGCTAACCAATTATTAAATTTCCCCGTAACCATGGCGTTCGTCAATCGAATTCGTGACCGAAACGGCATAAAAAGCGCAAGAAACTCGCGATATTGGTTAACTTTCTTCCCGTTGGAATCCGGGCGTCGCGGCTGCGCGCATAGGTTGCATTATTTCCGGCCCGCCGGCTTCTTGCGGCGACTAGATCGCCCGGGTCTGCTCCGCCAGCCAGCCGGCGGCGCCGGCGGGCATCAAAGGGGTCAAGGTCTGGCGAACCCGCGCATGGTACGCGTTGAGCCAATGGCGTTCCGCTTCGGTCAGAAGCGACGGCGCCACCAGATCAAGACTGATCGGCGCCAGCGTGATCGTTTCAAAACCCATCATAGGCCGCTCGCCGCCTGCAATCGGCTGCGGTTCGGTGACGACGATGAGATTCTCAATTCGAATGCCGTAACAGCCGGTTTTATAGTAGCCGGGTTCATTCGAGAGAATCATGCCCGGTTTCAAAGCCTGCGCGTTCGGCGCCTTGGCGATGCGCTGCGGCCCTTCGTGCACGCCGAGAAACGAGCCGACCCCGTGGCCGGTGCCGTGATCGTAATCAAGGCCGCAATCCCAGAGCGCCTTGCGCGCAAGGATGTCGAGCTGCGTCCCGGTTGTGCCTGAAGGGAAGCGCGCGGTCGCGAGCGCGATGTGACCTTTGAGCACGAGGGTGAAGCGCTCGCGCATTTCATTTGTGGGCGCGCCGATCGGCACGGTGCGCGTGATGTCTGTTGTTCCGTCCTGATATTGTGCGCCGGAATCGATGAGGAAAAGCTCTCCCGGAGTGAGCTTGCGCGCGGTCGCCGTTGAAACCTTGTAATGGACGACGGCGCCGTTCTCGCCTGCGCCTGAAATGGTGTCGAATGAGAGGTCGACGAGCTTGCCGGTCGCAGCGCGAAACTCTTCAAGCTTTTTCGCCGCCTCGATCTCGTCAACGGCGCCATCCTGCGCGCTGGTTGCGATCCAGTGCAGAAATTGGGTGACCGCGGCGCCGTCGCGAATATGCGCCGCACGCGACCCGTTCAGCTCCGTTTCGTTTTTCATGGCGCGCGGCAGCGCGCAGGGGTCTGTCATGTCGACGATCTTCGCGCCCGCCTCGGCGAGTTCCGTCACATATTTAAAAGGGGCGAGCGCTGGATCGACCGCGATCGTCTTTCCCTCGGCGCCAAGTTTTTTCAGCGCCTTTTCAACGTCGCATTCAGCGCGAATATCGACCTCGTCGCCGAGAAATTCCGGCAGGTCATTGCCGACTTTTTCCGGCGCGATGAACAAGGTCGCCGCGCCGTCCTTCCAGACCAGCGCCCGGGCGAGGGGAATCGGCGTGCGCGAGACGTCGCCGCCGCGGATATTGAAAAGCCAGGCGATCGACGGCGGCGAGGTGATCAGCGCCGCGTCAGCGCCCGCATTCGCAGCAGCCGCGCCGATCTCCCGGCGCTTGTCGGCTGAGGATTTTCCGGAAAGATTGACGCCATGCGCTCTCGCGGGCGACAAGGGCCGCGCAGGCTGGTCCTTCCATGCGGCGTCGATTGGATTCTCGTCGAGGGCGACCAGAGTGAACCCCGCCTTCTTCGCTGCCTTCTCAAGCTTCTCGACGCCTGCTTTTGTATGCAGCATGGGGTCGTAGCCGATGCGCGCTTCCTTGGCGGCATGGTCGGCGAGCCATTGGTCGGGCGGCGTGTCGACGAGATCTTCAAACGAATAAAACTTCTCGTCCGTCTGCTGGCGCACCTGGAGCGTATAGCGGCCGTCCACGAAGATGACGGCGCTGTCGGCGAATATCACGGCGGCGCCGGCCGAACCGGAAAAGCCGGATACCCACATCAATCTTTCAGCGTAAGCGGGAATATATTCGTTCTGATATTCGTCATCATGCGGAACGATGAATCCGTCGATCCTGAGCCTTTTCATCTCAGCGCGAAGAAGCGGCAAATGCTTGCCGGCGAAGCTTTTGTCGGAAACCGGGTCGAAATGCTGGAACATGCGCGTCCGCCTCATCAAGATGCGCGAACTATATGGCCCACGCACGATGCCGCCTCAAGGCGCGATCCCTATAATTTCGCGAATAGCAGGACCGGCCAGGTCTTGTGGTCGAGTCGGTTGATCAGCTTGAAGCCCGCCGCTTCATAGGCGGCGCGGACTTCCGGCTCCTGATCCGACATGAGGCCCGCCAGCATCACGCGCCCGGAACGCCTTAGATGCGCGGCCATGACCGGCGCGAATTCGACAAGCGGTCCGGCGAGAATGTTGGCGAAAACGAAATCATAGGGCGCGCGCACTTTGATGCGCGGATCGGAGAATCCGTCGGCGACGATCGCATTGACGAGGTCGCCGACGCCGTTGCGGGAGATGTTCTCGACGGCGATCTCGACGGACTTCTCGTCGATATCGCTCGCAAGGACTTCGACGTCCCAGAGTTTCGCCGCTGCGATCGCAAGCACGGCGGACCCGCATCCGAGATCGAATACGGATTCAGGCGGCGCCCCAGCGAACCGGTCGAGCAATGTGAGGCAGCCGGCTGTCGTCGGATGATGCCCGGTGCCGAAAGCCTGATTGGCGTCGATGCAGATTGCGATCCTGTCATCTTCGCCGCCGACCTTGCCGGCGTCATGCGAGCCGTAGAGGACGAAACGACCCGCCTCGACGACGCCGAGCCCTTCAAGCGCATGCGCGACCCAGTCGATATCAGGAAGCTCCTCGATCGCCGGTTCGCCGACGCCCGTATCGGCGAGCAAAGCGCCGAGATCCGCTTCAACCGGGCGTTCGGTGAAATAGGCTTCGAGCCTCCAGGCGGTCCCGTCGTCGGCCGCGGCGTCGTCATGCTTGGTGAGACTGACGGCGTTCGCCGGGGGGAAAAGAACATCCGTCAAAAGAACGCCGGCGCTTTCAAGCCGGTCTTCCGCCCCGTTCCAGATTGCTTTGTATGTCGGCATGAGCGGCGATTACGCGGGGGCGAGAAAAGAGTCGACGACTTTCTTTTCACCGGAATGGTCGAAATTCACCGTCAGTTTCTGGCCGTCGGCGGCGACGACGCGGCCATAACCGAATTTCTGGTGAAAGACGCGCGCGCCGGCTGCGAATTTGGATTTGCCGGGCGCATTGACCGAAACGGTCCTGGCGAATCCTTCGATCATCGGCGGCGCGGCTGCGGCGCGGCTCGCCGCCGTGCGCGCCCTCTTCCATCCGGGGTTGTCGTAATAGGCGTCCTCATCGACCCGCGCGGCGTCAAATCTCGAATGGCTGGCGAATGACGACGCCGCATTTCCATAGAGTCCCGGCTGCGAGACAATCTCAACGCGGTCCTCGGGCAACTCATCGACGAAACGCGACGGCAACGCGGTTTGCCACCTGCCGTACATCAGCCGGTTCGCCGCAAACGAGATGCGACAGCTTTCGCGCGCCCTCGTAATTCCGACATAGGCAAGGCGGCGTTCTTCTTCCAGCGCGGCCGTTCCGCCTTCATCGAGGGAGCGTTGCGAGGGGAATACGCCTTCCTCCCAGCCCGGAAGGAAGACGACCGGAAATTCCAGGCCCTTCGCAGCATGCAGCGTCATCAGCCAGACTTGGCCGTCAACCGCGCCGTCATTGTGCTCGGCGACGAGCGCGACATGATCGAGATAAGCAGCGAGCGTGTCGAATTCAGAAACGGCGTTGACGACTTCCTTGAGATTGTCGAGCTTGGAATCGGCTTTCGCCGTTTTATTGTTGCGCCAGAAATCCGTATATCCGGACTCATCCAGCACGAGTTCAGCGAGGTCGCGCGGCGACAAATGCTCGATCTCTCCGGCCCACCGGTCGATCATCTCTATGAATTTACGCAATGCGCCGCGCGAGACTGATCCGAGTTCGTCGGATTCAAGGAGAAGCCGGCTTGTCGCCATCATCGACAGTCCCCGCGCCCGGGCGAGCGCGTGGATCGTCGACATTGTCTGGCCGCCGAGCTTGCGCGCCGGCTTGTTGGCGATGCGGTCAAAGGCGAGATCGTCTTCCTGCGAGCGGATAAGCCGCAAATAGGAAATCGCGTCACGCACTTCCTCGCGTTCATAAAAGCGCGGACCGCCGACGACCCGATAGGGCAGTCCGAGCGTGTTGAATCGCTCCTCGAAGGCGCGCATCTGAAACGACGCGCGCACCAGGACGGCCATGTCCGACAGCGCGCGGCCCTTTGTCTGCTCGCTTTCAATATCATCGCCGATAAGGCGCGCTTCCTCTTCGCCGTCCCAAACGCCTCTGACCCTGACGAGCTCACCCTCGCTCTGATCTGTCCAGAGCGTCTTGCCCAGGCGCGCCTTGTTGGCGGAAATGAGGTGCGAAGCAGCGCCGAGGATCGCCGGCGTCGAGCGATAATTGCGTTCAAGCCGAATGACTTTCGCGCCGGGGAAATCCTTCTCGAACCGCAGGATGTTTTCAACTTCCGCGCCCCGCCATCCGTAAATCGACTGATCGTCGTCGCCGACGCAGCAGATGTTTCGATGCTTTTGCGCGAGAAGGCGCAGCCAGAGATACTGGGCGACGTT
>CALKYG010000038.1 GCA_938003575.1 uncultured Alphaproteobacteria bacterium | reverse complement strand
GAAGGAACTCGTAGAATCGCGCCGCTCGACCGAGTTTCTGCTCGCGTTCGCGCACTATGTCGGCGTCGATCCGTCGACGGCGCAACGAATCGTGCAGGACAAGACGTTTGAGTCGCTTGCGATCGCCTGCCGCGCCGCCGGGCTCGAAAGGTCGACATTCGCAAAGGTCGTGTTCAGCCTGCAGCGCGGCGAATCCGAGCAGCAAAAGGCGCTGAGGATTCTCGATCTGTATCTGAAGGTGCCTCAGGAGGCGGCCGAGCGCGTCATGCGGTTCTGGCGCGTGCGCGCGGAAAGCGCGACGCCGGCGCCGGAGCGGCCGAAGCCCAAAGGAATCGCCGCGCTCGCCGACCGGATAGCGGCGCAGCGATAAAAAAAGCCCGGCGCAGGCGCCGGGCTTTCGTCTTCAACGCAGCCGACGGATCTATGCGTAGACCCTGATGTCGGCGCGGCGCGAACAATAGCGGGCCGCGATCGAGCGCAGCTGGCCGTAGGGAACGTAGCGCGCATCAGGTCCGCGCGCCGTCACCGTGCAGACAAGATCCGATCTGCGGCGGCCCGGATAGACCTCTTCAATCAGCAGGGCGTCAGCGCGATAGCCGCGAAGCCCGATCGTTCTGCGATTGACGATTCGTCCGTAGTCGCGATAGCCGCGGCTGTCGTAATAAGGTCGATCATAATAACGCCCGCCGCGATCGTAATAGCCGCGGTTTCCGAAATTCAGGAAAATCGAGAATTCCGGGTCGGCGTTGTAATACCGGTCTCTCGGGTAATAATTGTAATAATCGCGGTGATGGATGCGATGGTCGTGATCCAGCGCGCACCTCACCGGCCGGTGGCTCGCATAGCGGCGGCTGTCGGCTCCGCGGTCGTCTCCCCGGCGATGCTCATTTCGCCAATGATCGCGTCTGTCGTCGCGCCTGTCGTCGCCGCGTCTGTCGTCGTCGCGGCGGCGTTCATGCCGGTCGCGATCGTCGCGGTCCGCATACGCCGCCGTCACGCCCATGGCGCTGACGCCGAGAACGATCGCAAACGCCGCCCGCATCCATTTTTTCATATTCAAGCCTCCAAGCCTGTTGCCCCAGCCGGAATGCCCGGAGATTTTCATCGCGCCGGAATGCGGCGGAATTTCGCTGGTTGCGGCCCGGATTGCGCCACAATTGGACAGTGTAACAACGCTGTGACTGGCGCTTTCGCTGAAATCGGCTCTATTGGTCCGTGTGAACGCCGACCAACATCACTCTGACCCTCAGGCCGGCCGGCATGCCGGCGCAATGAAAAGTGCCTGGCGATTCGGATGGATCGCGACCGCGATTCTCGTCGCGATCATCGCGGCGCTCGCCGCCCTGTCGCAATTTGAAGTTTTCGGCGCCGGGTTCCATGTCAATTTCGCCCTCGTCCTCGGCGTGCTCGGCACAATCCTTCTCGGCGTCGGGCTGATGGCGCTTTCGTTCTATTCAGACCGATCGGGCGCCGATGAGGGAGTCCTCGGCATGGCGGACGACGATCAAAAGCCCCCGCTGCCGACGGGCGCGTCAGACAAGGCCGGGCGCTAGGCCGCCTTCTCGAACACCAGCATGTAGATGTCTTTAAGCCCTTCGACCTGAGGCTCCTCGACCAGATTGAAGCCGAACGATTCGACTTCGTTGATCATCCCGGCCTTGCCGAAGCGGACATGCGCCCGGCTCTGATCGTCCCGGTGCGATTCATCAAGCGTGTAATCGAGGATGATAAGCCGCCCGCCGGGCGCAAGCGCGTCCCGCACCGTCGACATGATCGAGGCGCGGTCGGAAAAATAGTGATACGTGTCGGCTATAAAAGCGACGTCGACGGATGATTGCGGCAGGGTGATGTCGTCTTCACGGCCGAGAACGGCGACGACATTGCCGACATCGAGATCTGCGGCGCGCTGCGCGATCAGCTTGAGGAATCTCGGCTCGATATCGACGGCGAACACGACGCCCGCCGCCCCCACCTTGTCGGCGAACATCAGGGAATAAAGACCGGTGCCGGCCCCAATGTCGGCGACGCGGGCGCCGGCGGGGATTTTCGCCGCAGCAAGGACCGCATCGCGCGCGGCGTAAAGCTCGCGGCTGCCGACTTCCATCGTGTCGAGGAAGACTTCGGGATTGCCCGCCTCCTCGCCGTAGGACGGCGCCGGCAACGGCTCTGCAATATCGGTTTCGGGACCCTTGCGCGCACAGGCGGCGAACAGGACCATTGCAGCAAGCGCGGCGGCGCCCGCCTTTCCGAATTCCGTCATCCGATCCATGAAACCTATCCTGCGCCCCAAAACTCCGACACGCCCTTGCTGACTCAAGTCACGGCCGATTTCAACCGGCGGAAAGCGCGTCAACCAGCGCCGGCAGCTCGGCGACCGCCCGCACTTCCCGGTAGCGCGGATGCGCTGACGGAGCTGACGCATGTTCGACGACCCAGGTCAGCTCATGCGGCACATAAACGCCCCAGGCTCCCGCTTCGATCGCCGGGATCACGTCCGACTTCAGCGAATTGCCGATCATCAGACCTTTCTCCGGTCCCTCGCCGTGACGCGCGAACACAGCCTGATAGGTCGCCGGCGACTTGTCGGAAACGATTTCCACGCCGGAGAAATAGTCCGCGATGCCGGAAGCGGCGACTTTGCGCTCCTGATGAAAGAGATCGCCCTTGGTCACGATCAACAGCTTGTGCGTTTTCGCCAGGCGGTCCACCGCCTCGCCGACACCGGGAAAAAGCTCGACCGGATGATCAAGCATGTCGCGGCCGGCGTCGAGAATGGTCTTGATGACACTCGCCGGCAGCGTCTCGCCGGAAACCTCGATCGCCGTCTCGATCATCGACAAGGTGAAGCCCTTGATGCCGAACCCGTAGCGCGAAAGGTTTCGCCTCTCCGCGGCGAGCAGCCGCTCTTCAAGGTGGTCCGCATCCGCATAATCGGAGAGGAGCCCGGCGAAGCTTTCCTTCGTCAGCTTGAAAAAGCGCTCATTGTGCCAAAGCGTGTCGTCAGCGTCGAAAGCGATGGTCGTGATCATGGCCGCCCTGCCGGTCAGTTGGGCCGAGAGGTTTACGCTCCAAAACCGCCGATTCCAACCGCGCGGCGCCAATTCGGCGGGCGCGGTTAACCAGACTTTGAGGCCGCTCGCCTAAATTCGGAGGCGCTGCGAGAGCGCGGCGATGCAGGCTGGGCTTCGGATGACCCTCGAAACGCTGAAAGTCGCGGCTTTTCGCCTTGCACCCGCTGTTTTCGCCGCGGGCCTTGCGCATCTGGCGTTCCAGATCGTCAAGCACTGGGACGTCGTCACGCTCGACTTCCGGTTCTTCTGGCTTGCAGGCGAATTCTGGACTTCCGGGCTGTCGCCCTATGACGAGGCCTACGCCGCGCAGGCCGACGCGCAATTCGGCGTCACCCAAGGGGGCATCTGGTACTATGCGCCGAACTGGCTGCCTCTGGCGGCGGTCATGTCGATACCGGACGCCCTGACCGCTTCGCGCATCTGGCTCATGACGAATGCCGGAATGCTGCTCGGCGGCTGCGCGTTTTCGGTCGCCGCTTACCGCAAGATGAGCATCGCATCGCCAGTCTTCTGCGCCGGTTCTCGGATCGGACGGCTCCTGACTGCGCTTCCCGATCGAACGCTCTACTTTCTTCTCGCAGGCGCGGCGGCCCTCGCGCAGGCGAGCGCGAACACCCTTCATCTCGGCCAGTGCTCGATCCTGGTTTTCTTCGGCGCGAGCATGTTGATCTACGCCGCCGCCGCATCCCGTCTCTTTCTCGCGGCCGCAGCCCTCGCCCTCGTCATGCTGAAGCCGCAGATCGGAATCCTCATTTGCGCAGGGCTCGCGTTCACGCCTTTCGGCCGCCGGACCGTCGCTCTTGCCGCCGTCATCTCGATTCTGGCGGCGGCGCCGGTCTTCGCCTTCACGCCAATGCCGGATTTCGCCGCCGACTTCGCGGGCGGCGTCGCGCAGTATACGGATCAGCCTTACAACACGCCGCCCGCGGTCACCGGATTGCGGCATCTCGCCTGGACGGCCGGCGCCGCCGATATGGGTTCGGCGTTTTACCTCCTGCTGGCGCTGGCGCTGGTCGTCACGGCCGGCATTCACGCCTCGACCGGCCGGATCACCTTCCAAACGACGGACTTCATCGCCGCGGCGATCGCGATCGCGGCGATGGCGAGCCCGCTGCACGTGTACGACCTCACCCTGCTTGCGCCGATCGCGCTTTACGCGTTCGCGCTGCCGGCGCCGGCGGCGGCGGTCTCGCTTGCGTCCTTCGCCGTCATCCTGCGCGCCGGGAACCTGCCCTATCCCGCCGGCCTGCTGCGGGACGGGATCACCTATTACCCCGGCAGTCTCCATGCGAGCCTCGCGGCGATCGCGATCGCCGCCGCGGTCATCTGGTCGGCGGCCGAAGCGCGGCGCGGCGCGCTGACGCCGATCGCCGTCGCGCCGCCGGCGCAAGCCGGACGTGCGGGCCGGGTTATCTCGCCGGCGTGACACCGCGGCGGCGATACGCCGCCATCGGCGCAAAAAAAAACGCCGCCTCCTTTCTCGGAAGCGGCGTTTTTGGATTTCACTGAAGAAGGGAATTCTGTCGGCTTGGCAGGCCTGGCGGCGACCTACTCTCCCACATCTTAAGATGTAGTACCATCGGCGCTGGGGACTTTAACGACCGAGTTCGGAATGGGATCGGGTG
>CALKYG010000037.1 GCA_938003575.1 uncultured Alphaproteobacteria bacterium | reverse complement strand
GCCCGCGTCGTCGACGACGCCGGTCCTTAGACCGACGCCGAAGCGGAACTGGCTTTCGATGTTGGCGAAGTTGTCAAAAGTCGAAGATCCTGTCGCGATGTCATAATCGTCATAAGAGGCGACTGCATACTCGACCTTCATGAATCCCCGGCCGTGATCTTGCGCCTCCAGGCCCACGCCGAAGCCGAGGCCCCGTTCGCGCTCATGCTCTTCGACCGCTGCGCCGTGCGAGACGTATCTGGTTTCGAACTCGCTCGACACGACGCCGAAGCGCCCATAGAAAAGATCATGACGATCGGTGACGTATCCGACACGAACGCCGCCGCCGAATCCGTTCGCCTTATTCGCTGAAAATTCGCGGCCGGACAGATGGCTCCATCTCGCGCTGTCGCTCGTTCCTTCGAGTTCGACGCCGAGATAAAGACGCTTTACGACAACGCCGTATCCGACGGCGCCGCCGTAACCGAGACCTGAATCGCCGAAATCGGCTGTATTGGTCCCCGATCCGCGCGGGCCGTCGAGGCCGGTCGTAAGCGCGCCGTAAGTTCCGAACGCCGCGAGATAAAGGCCCCCCGGCGCCGTCGCATCGATGAAATCGGACAGCGCGCCGGCGCCGGCGAAATCGCGCGGCGACAGCTGTGCGCCCAGCCTCGCCGTCAGGCGGTTTTCGCTGAAGTCGAAGCCGGCGGCGCTCGATGTGCGTTGGGCGAAATTGTAATCGACGCCGGCAAACAAGCGTCGCGACAGCCAGTATTTTGTCCATGCGTTGACGCCGACGATAAATTCCGACCGATCGACGCCTTCGTAATCGAAATGCGCGCCAGTGAGGCTGAGGCCCGACGACAATCTCGGATGCGGTGAAAGGCTCGCCGAGAGCGCCCCGCTGGTGAGGATATAGGCCGACGCGCCAGGCAGCGTCGTCTCTTCAATCCTGCGGTCGATCTGGAACGACCCGCTCAACCCTTCGGGCGCCTTCCATTTCAGCTCGGCGCCGATGTCAAAGGTATTGATCGTGGGAAGCGAAGCGTCGCGATAGTTGCGGTGAATGACGCCGCCGTAGATCTCGCCTGAGACGTACGGCGAGAAAACGCGGCGGAGCCCCGCCGCGGCGGAATAGCCGTTGGAATCCCGATCGAATCCGAAATCATCAAGTTCAGAATCGTATTCACGGCGGTCTTGCGCACCCTGAATGAAAACAGAAAGTCCCTTGCTGACGTCAACACCGGCGCGCGCGCCGGCCTCGATCTGAAGGCGATCCCGGTCGGCGTTATTGATGGAACCGGCGGTGAATTCCGTGTCGCTGAACTCAAAGCTTTCGATGGTGGCGCCGATGCGTGTGTAGAAGGCGCCGCTTCTGATGAGGGCGGCGCCAAAGGCGTATCCGCGTTCGTACTGCGTCGGCGCCGACCCGTTGGCGTCGTCGGGCGACGTGCGGCTCTCGTGTTCCCATTGATATTCGCCGCCGCCGATGAGGAGGAAATCTCTTGAAATGCGCGCTCTTGTTTCGACGCTGGCGCTCCAATCATCATAATCTTCGCCGGTGTTGCGATCATAACGCGCAACCTCGCCTTCACCGCGAATGGTTACTCCTGCGCTTTTTCCGCCGATTGAGAGTTTGGCGCCCGGTTCCAGAGAAAAAATGAAATCGGCGGCCTTGTCATTCTGTGTCGCGAATATGTTGTCGCTGAATGTCGTCGCCGCATCGACCCAAAGATCCAGTCCTGCGGCGATATCGCTTTCCGTCGAAGCCGGTTCCGACTCGGCCGCCTGTTGAGCCTGAGCGAACGCATAGTCGGGGATCGCCCCCGCTGCGGACATCAGCGCTGCGGCTGAAAAACGGCGAACGCCGGCTTTCAGCGCGCGCGGCCTCTTGGTTAAATTCGCGGTCAAAAACCCCCTGCTTTCCAATTCGAAATCGGCATGTCCGGCGCAACCTCTCCAATTCGCAAAATCAAAGTGGAATTTTTCCAATCCGCTGCAATGACTTGGATCAAGTCTCCATCGCAACGATCGTCGATTGAGACAGCCTCAGCGGTCTGCTGCCCCGTTTCACTGGAAGCCTGCATTGCGAGGGATCGCGTGAAAGCGTCCAAACATCAAAGAGCTGGCAGTCGGCGTAGAAGCCCTGTCCAGCGCCAGCAGCAGCGGCTTGGCCGCGACAAAAGGCGCAAGCCTCCTGATTGTTATGCAATTCTGACGCGGCGACGCGACGCCGACGGCCGCGTGCGTCAACGCCAAATCGGTTTCACGCGGAGCCTTGGCCTGCGCCGCCTGAACGGCGGCCAGCGCGCATGCCGGCAATCCAGAATGGCGCACAAACGACGATGCAGGCGGCGGCGGTGACGACGCCGAATTCGCCAGTCATGGTGATCGCGCCGTCGCCGCGCGCCGTCAGGGGGTCAAGGATCGACTGAAGGACGAGATTGTGGGAGGCGTGAAGCGTTGCGGCCGGCCACAGGCTTCCGGAATCGAGGCGCAACCATGCGAACGCCCCGCTGATGGCGGTAATCATGACCATGAATGACATGATCTCGTAGATTTTCTCCCCGCCGGCGTTATAGCCGCTGAACAACAGGATCGGCAGATGCCACGACGACCAGATGAGGCCGGTGACAAGGGTTGCGCCGAAGAAGCCGATCAGCAGCGTCAGCCGCGGCGTCAGAAATCCGCGCCAGCCGATCTCTTCGCCGAGCGCAGAGGCCATATTGCCGACAAGGCCGGCGGTCAGCATTAGGAACAGCGTCGAGACCATGGAGACAGTCGGGTCGAGCGCCGCGAATCCGAGCTGCTTGCCGATCTCGTCCAGAGCCTGAAGCTTTGGAAATTCGGCAAGGCCTGCCGCATTCGCAAAGAAATAGGCGGCGCAACCGTATATGACCGGCAAGGCCGCTGCGATCAGGTGATGGCGGGCCGAACCCCATTTCCATCCGAGTCCGGACAGATCCCTTCCCGTCAGTTTCAGCGCGACGATCGCCGACAGGCCGACGGACCACATCAGCCATGTCGCAAGCGGCATGGTGAAGCCGAACGTGATAATCGCCCAATCGATAAAGGCGGCTGAAGCCAGTACCAACGCGAAAAAAAGCGCCAACGCCGCCATCTCGCCACCCTACCGTTGAATGCGCCCAACCGAGCGGCGATGTGCAGCTCTTTCAATTTGGTGTCTAGTTTGCGCTCGCCGATAACGCAATGCAGACGCAGTCCTGAAGGGACGCGGTAAGGAACGCCATCGTCCCGGGCGACAGTTGACAACCCGAGGCGACAGGCTAGAAGCCCGTGAAACTTAAGCTTTTTCCCGCCTTCTGCTGCGGTAGCTCAGTGGTAGAGCACTCCCTTGGTAAGGGAGAGGTCGAGAGTT
>CALKYG010000036.1 GCA_938003575.1 uncultured Alphaproteobacteria bacterium | reverse complement strand
ATGGCGCCGAAGAATCATCCGCATGAGGATCTCATTACATTTGTGACGGACCGGCCCGGGCACGATCTCCGCTATGCAATCGATGCGTCGAAGATCGGGCGCGAGCTTGGCTGGAAGCCGTCGGTAACGGTTGAAGAAGGAATGCGCAGAACCGTCCGCTGGTACCTCGACAACCGGGGCTGGTGGGAGAAGCTGCGCGCCCGCGCGGGCGGAAGGCGCGGACTCGCGGAAAAAAAACCCGGCTAGCCTGCGTTCATCCTGCGTGCGCGGCGGCGAAGCCGATAATAGCGCGCGGCGACGATCGGCGCGGCGATGAAGGGGTGTTTTCTTTCCCAGGGGCTGACGCCGACATCGACGCCGGCGTGACGCTTCACCTTCCAGGCGATGTAGTCGATGCCGCCCCTGAATGTCGCCGTCGCTTTTAAAAGGCGCGCAACCGACAGAAATGCGCCCGCAATCGCGCGCGCTCTCCAGGCAAGCGCCGCGGCCGCCGTTTTCTTCGCCGCAGGATCGAGCGCGGACGACGCGACCCGCATGGGCCACTCTCCGTAGCTTTGGATCAGTTTCGCGGCGCGATCGGATTTCTCGGCGCGGAGCTCCGCCCGGTAGCTCGCGGTCATTCCGGCAAGCCACGTCGCGCGCCAGTCGCGCGGATCTTCCGCAATTCCCTGCGATCGCCGCAGGAACGTCGTAATCGCGCGCTCGACCGCCGCGATCATGCGCGGCCGCAGTTCAGCCGGCGCCGAGACCAGTCGGCAGGGTTGCGCAAATCGAGCCCAGAAATAGGAATGAAAAGTCCCGGCGCCTGTAAGCCGTTCGAAAGCGTCAACAGAAAGAAGGGCGTATTTGCACCTCAGCATGCCGTCCGGCGAACTCAGCTCGAAATAGTAGACATTCGGCGGAATGAGCCGCGCCGCGAGACGCTCAACGGGATTCGCGATTGACGACTCATAGTCGGGAGCGATGACGTAGAAATCAAAGAGGATATCTGTCGGCTTCTCCGCCGCGCTGACGCTGATCCCCGATCCGTAAAGGAATATCGCCGAGCCCGGATATTTTGGATCGAGCGCGTTTGCGAGAGCCGCCGCCGCGTCTGGAACCGGAGCCAGCATCACGCTTTCAATATAGTCCAGAGATGCTATCGGCGCCGTTCCGGTCAATTCAGAAAATCGGCCTGATGCGACGTTTCGATCGTGACGCGATCGCCCTTTTCGACCGAGAAAAATTCGCCGTCGAACACGACGGTTCCTTCAAACTCTGCTTCGAGCGCATTGGTCCGCCAGCTCTGATACCCGGCGCGGTCGAACCAGGGCTGCGACCGTCCCCGTAAAACGGACGGGGCGGCGGCGAGCAGTCGTTCCGCCGGAAATCCGATCGTCGTCACGGCAAGCGCGCCCGAACCTTCTCCCCAGAACGGATTGACCCCGAGAACGAGCCGGCGAAGGGTCGTCATGAGCGCCATCGTCATCGGCTGCGGCCCTTCAAAGGGGGACAGCATCGACCGGAATTCCGCCGTGAGCGGCGCTTCGGCCGGCTTATCGCCGAACGCCGCGTTGAGGATCGCGCCGGCGATCGTCATGCCCATCGCCAAAGACCGCCTTGCGCCTTTCGCCTGAATTTCAGTGCGGGAGAATTTGACCGCCGTCGTGAAGGCGCCGGCGCCGAGAAAGAACCCATAGACCGGCGGCTTTCCGGCGCCGATGCTCAGGCCCATCAGAGAACGCTTCTGACGGTTGACGGCGCCCTTGTTCCGCCGCCAGAGGAACTGGTCGACGGCGTCGACGGGCGAGCCTTTCAGTCCGCAATCGGCGGCAATCACATTGGTCATGCCGCATGGCACGGCGACATAGTGGGGCGCATGTTCGAACCGGCGCATATTGATCGCATCGGTGAACGCCGCCTGAATCGTTCCGTCGCCGCCGGCCATCATGACCGTATCGACCCCCGCGCGGTTCATTTCCATCATCGTCCGGTCAAGACCGTCGACGCCGTCCAGCACCGTTGCGCGGACATGCGGGAACTGCCTTGCGACATGCAGCAGGTCGCCCAGGATCGACTGCACCCTGTTGCTGCGGCCGTTAATGATCAGTCCGACGCCGGACATCGCGCACTTTCCAAAGTTGCAGGCAAAGCGCCAGCGTCCCACGCCCGCGGGAGCGATCCGGCCCAGCCCTGTCAATCATGCGATACCAAACTTACACAATAGTGTCATGCGCGGCCGGATAAATTCCGCAGTCGTTCACAGATTCTTGCAGGATTCTTGCAGGACGCTGCCGGTTTGTGACAATGGGCTGCATGCGCCTCGCCCATTTCTCCGACCTTCATCTCCCGATACCCGCCCCGCCGGCTGCGGGTTCGCTGATGAACAAGCGGATCCTCGGCTATCTTTCCTGGACCCGCACCCGCCGGTTTCGGCACCGGAAGGAGGCGCTCGAAATTATGGTCGCGGACTGCCGCCGGCGCGCGCCCGATTTCACGGCGATCACCGGCGATCTCGTAAACATTTCACATCCGGACGAGATTTCGGCTGCTGCTCAATGGCTTGCCGGGAATTTTGATCCTCGGGCTTCAGCCTTGTGCCCCGGAAACCATGATGCATATGTGGCAATGCCATGGGCCGGGGGCCTCGGCTCCTTCGACGCCTTCATGGCCGGGACGCGCCTTCATGACAAAACAGATCGGCCGCCTTCGGGACCCGATGACTTTCCGTTTGTCCGGATCGTCGGCGACGTCGGGCTCGTCTTTGCGAACTCCTCGCCGCCGACCCTGCCCGGCCTTGCGTCCGGCAAGCTTGGAAAGGCGCAGATCAGCCGGATCGCCGCCGAGCTTGAGAGCCTCGGCCGGGCCGGCCGCTGCCGGGTGCTGGCGATTCATCACCCGGTCACCGAGGGGGCGGTCCCCCGACGCAAGGCGCTCGACGACCAGGCGGACCTCAGGGCGGCGCTCCATGACGCCGGCGTCGAACTCATTCTCCATGGGCACACCCATTTCCCGGTATGGGCGGAACTCGAAACGAGGGACGGCGCGCGGCCGGTGGCCGGCGTCGGGTCCGCGTCCCACCCCGCCGCGCTCAAGACATACCGTCCCGCGAGATACAACCTGTTTGAGATCGGCGGGAATGCGACGGACGGCTGGCGCATCGACGTCGAAACGCGGGAGCTTGACCCGGCGGCCGGCGACGTGAAAACAGCCGATCGCCGAACGTTGCTCCCGACATGAAATGACCAGCGCCCCCTCCGCAATGCCGCAGTCGGCTCCGCCGATCGACGCCCTTGTTCTCGCCGGGCGACGTGAAGGCGAAATCGATCCCCTTGCAGCGATCGACAATGTTCCGCACAAGGCCCTTCTCCTTGCCGGC
>CALKYG010000035.1 GCA_938003575.1 uncultured Alphaproteobacteria bacterium | reverse complement strand
GGACCTTGAAGGGTTCAGGGCTCAAAACTGGAAAATAGAGACCGAAGGCGTAGTTTTCTCGAACGCCGGCGGACGCGATCTGCTTGTCAGCGAAAAGGGACGAACCTTGCCTGACAGGATCAAGGTGTCCGTGACGCCGGCGCCGAGCGACTTCCGGAAGGATTACGACCCCTTCATATCGATGGGAGACGGCGGCGTCCTTTTTTACACAGGGCACTTTATTCCGCTTACGGATGATCAACGGCGCCTTCCGGCGCGACTGACGGTCGTTCCCTCGCCCGGCGCCGCGGTTTCGGCTTTCGGTGAAACAAAAGACAAGTTCGAAGACTGGGAAAGTCCCTATAATCATCCGGCTTTCATTTATGTCGGCAAAACGAACGCGGCGACGTCGGAGGCGATGTCGGCCATCACCGATTCAGCGGCGCCCGCCTGGATCGTGGCGGAACTTGCCGGTTTCGCGCCGGCTATTGCGAACGCGCTTCACCAATTGCTCGAGCGCGCCCTTCCTGCCCCCCCAAATGTCTTTGTCGCCATGGGCGATCTCAGCGAGGAGGGGCGTTTGAGCTATAGCGGCGACGCGCTGCCCGGCCAGTTTCAGATGACGCTCGCGGGCGGCGCCTGGAAGGCTGCCTCCGTTGAGGCCGTGGGCGTCTTGCGCCGGTCGACCGCGCATGAGGCCGCTCATCTCTGGCAGGCGGCGACGAGACCGAAATCCGACGCGGTTCCCGGCTGGATTCACGAGGGCGGCGCGAATGCGCTGGCGGCGGAGGCGCTGGTTGCGGCGGGCTATTGGTCGAAGTCCGAGCGCGACGCGGATTTTGCGGCGGCCCGCGCGCAGTGCGAAAGGACGCTGAGGCAGCTTTCCCTGCAGCGGGCGGAGAGCGAAGGGCTCTGGGACGGGGTCTATGCCTGCGGTCAGGTCGTCAACGTCGCCGCCGCCGGTAAAAAGGGCGCTGCATCCTTCTGGAGTGAATTCGTCGGCCGGACCGCCCGGACGGGCTACGACGAAGCGGATTTTTTGGCGCTTGCCGAAGAAAGGGCCGGACCTGACGTCGCGCGAGCGATCCGCGATCTTGCCCGCATCAATGACGCCCGGCCTGACCTCGTCATCGACCGGATGCTTCCTTGAGAATGGCGCCTTGCGGCGGGGGGAGGCGATTGATAGGGCTTGACTGATTTTCGCAACGCAACAGAGCCCTGATGACCGTCGACACGAACACCGTCCGCAAGGTGGCGAAACTCGCCCGCCTCGCCGTTCCAGAGGAGCGCCTCGAACCCCTGACCGCCGAACTCAACGGCATTCTGAAATGGATCGAGCAATTGAACGAGGTCGACGTCGCGGGGGTCGAGCCGATGACGTCGACCGTCGACATGAAACTGCCGATGCGTGAGGACGTGCTGCAATCAGGCCCAACCGGCGGCGGCCAGCCGGATAACGTCGTCGCCAATGCGCCGAAGACGGAAGATCACTT
The DNA here is from genome assembly GCA_938003575.1 of uncultured Alphaproteobacteria bacterium. GTDB lineage: Bacteria > Pseudomonadota > Alphaproteobacteria > Caulobacterales > Parvularculaceae > Amphiplicatus. The sequence goes on along the minus strand of CALKYG010000035.1, from coordinate 4,153 downwards.
CTTCGTCGTGCCGAAGGTGGTGGAATAAGTCATGTCGAGCATCACTGACCTCACACTCGCAGAATTGCGAGATGCGCTGAAAGCCGGGAAGGTGTCCTCGCTCGAAGCGGTCGACGCCTATCTTGGCGAAATCGAGAAGGCGAGAGCGCTTAACGCCTATATCGTCGTCACGGCGGACAGGGCGCGCGAGATGGCGAAAGCGTCTGATGCAAAGCTTTCGAAAGGCGAGGGCGGCCCGATCGAGGGCGTTCCGCTCGGCATCAAGGATCTATTCTGCACGCAGGGCGTTCAGACGACGGCGGGCTCCCACATCCTCGAAGGGTTCGTTCCGACTTATGAGTCGACGGTCAGCGCAAATCTGTGGCGCGACGGCGGCGTATTGCTGGGCAAGCTCAATATGGACGAGTTCGCGATGGGCTCGTCGAATGAGACAAGTTATTTCGGACCCGTGATCAATCCCTGGCGCGCGAAAGGCGGAAACGCCAGGCTGACGCCGGGCGGCTCATCCGGCGGATCGTCCGCATCCGTCGCCGCGCATCTGTGCGCCGCGGCGACTGCGACGGATACCGGCGGTTCGATCCGTCAGCCGGCCTCGCTGACGGCGACGGTCGGCGTCAAGCCGACTTACGGGCGGTGCTCGCGCTGGGGGATTGTCGCCTTTGCTTCCTCGCTCGATCAGGCGGGGCCGATTGCGCGCGATACGCGCGACGCGGCGATCATGCTGCGCTCGATGGCGGGACACGATCCGAAGGATTCAACCTCGGTCAACCAGCCGGTGCCGGATTACGAACGATCGCTCGGCGCCTCGATGAAGGGCCTCAGGATCGGCGTTCCGAAGGAATACCGCATCGACGGCATGCCGGCGGAAATCGAAAGGCTCTGGGCGGACGGCGTCAAATGGATGAAGGACGCCGGCTGCGAGATTGTGGAAATATCCCTTCCGCTCACGAAATACGCGCTCCCCGTCTATTACATTGTCGCGCCGGCGGAGGCGTCTTCAAATCTCGCCCGCTATGACGGCGTCCGGTACGGTCATCGTGCGAAAGACTTTGCTGACGTGCAGTCGATGTATGCGAATTCCAGAGCCGAAGGCTTCGGCAAGGAAGTGCAGCGGCGAATCATGATCGGCACCTATGTGCTCTCCGCCGGCTACTATGACGCTTATTACCTGCGCGCGCAGAAAGTCCGCAAACGGATCCTGGACGAGTTCAACGACGCGTTCAAAAAAGTCGATCTCATCCTGACGCCCTCGGCGCCCTCCGCCGCCTTCGCCCTCGGCGAAAAGTCAAACGATCCGGTGCAGATGTATTTGAATGACGTCTTCACCGTAACCGCGAATCTTGCCGGACTTCCTGGCGCATCGATACCGGCGGGCCTTGACTCCAGAGGCCTTCCGCTCGGCTTGCAACTTATAGCCAGACCCTTTGACGAAGAAACAATGTTCAGCGGTATGTACGCGCTTGAACAAGCGGCGAATTTCAAGGCGCGGCCGGAGCGCTGGTGGGCGTAATTCAAGGCGTACGGCGCGCGCGAGGAGGCTTCGCAATGGATGCGGCGCAGCTTCAAAGACTGGGCGGCGTTTGCGCGATTGCGGGCGGAGCGCTGGCGATCGCGTCCCGCTTCATGCCCCAATCGATCGATGTCGGTCTTCGTGAGGCGCTTTATTTTGCGGTCGATGTCTTCTTCATGTTCGGCGTATTCGCAATTTACCTGCATTCAGGGCTGCGCACGGGCCTGCTCGGTTTTGCCGGTTTCGTACTCGCAGCGACAGGCGTCGGCTCGATCATAGGACCCGACGCTAAATTCGGAATGATCGACCAATATCTTCTTGGCGGAACGGTGTTTGGAATCGGCATGTTCGTTCTTGCGATCGCTTTATTGCGCGAACGTCGTCAGCAGATTGCCGCGATTTGTTGGATCCTGACTGTTCTCTTCGGCGTCGCCGCTTATGCGCCGGCGCTATCGGATGGGGCGCGGTTCGCATCGGGAATCGCGTTCGGGCTTGGTTTTGTTTTCGCCGGACGTGAAATTCTCGCCTCACTGCGGACCGCCGGATAGGGCTGATGACATTTTACCGCTCCGTCACTTATGACGCGCCGCTTTCGACGCCGATCAAAAATCAGGCGTGGATTGCGGAACGGGACAGCGACTGGCGGGTCGTTATTTTTCCCGGAACGCCCGCGCGGAAATACCTTTTTGAGCGGATGCTGAGGACCGCGCCCGCCGATCTTGAGGTCGTTCTTCTGGCGCGGCCTGGCTATGCGCGCGGACATGACAGACCCTATCTCGACTTCAACGATCAGGTTGCCGCGGCAAGGCCCTTTCTCGACGACGCCAAGAACGTCGTGACGCTTGGCGTTTCCTATGGCGGCGCGTTAGCGCTGAAGGCGCTCGTCGATCACCCGGACAAAGTGAAAGGCGCGGTCACCGTCGCTGCGCTCATTTCCGAGCCGCGGCCCTGGGTGCAGCCGTTTGTCGATCTTGGCGGCGCGCCGGTCGTCCGTTCACTTCTTCCGCGCACGCTTCATTATGCACGAGCGGAAGTCGCCGGCCGCCGGTCACAGACCGGACCCCTCTTCGAGAGCCTCAAAGACGTGAACGCGCCGGTCACTATCGTCCATGGCGACGTCGATCACCTTGTCTCCCGCAAGGATGCGGCGACCCTGAAAAGCTATTTTGCTCCAGGCGCTGATGTCGAATTCCACCTTGTCCAGGGCGGCACCCATTTCCTCGAAATGCAGTTTCCGCGTCTGCTGTTTGATGAAGTCAAGGGCGTCATTACGAGAGCGAAACAAAAATAGCCAAATAAAATGATTGCATGCAATCACTTTTGGTCTCATACAAGGTCCATGAGCAGCATCACGATCAGAAACATTCCCGAAAGCGTCAAGGCGGCGCTCGTCCGCCGGGCGGAGGAAACCGGCGAGAGCCTTGAAGCATTCCTGCGGCGTGTTCTTGAGACGGAGTCGAGCCGGGACCCGGCGCCGGACCAAATGAAGATGCGGTTCAGATCGATTCTGAAGCGAATTGATCAATTGCCGCCGCTCGAACCAGGACAGAGGGATGCCTTGGAATTGAGCGAGGATCTCAGCCGCAACGACATTCCGGCGGCGCCGTGATCATTGTCGATACGAGCGTCGTCAGCGAACTCGTAAAGACGGAACGCTCATGGCGGGTCGTTGACTGGTTCGACCGGAATATCCGGGAAATAGCGCTTGCGGCGCCGTCGATTGCGGAATTGCAGACCGGCGTCGACGCGATGGCCGATGGAAAAAGGAAATCGGAAATCGGCGCCGTCTACCTCGATATTTTCGACCTTCTGGCTGAACGCATCCTGACTTTTGACCGTGCGGCAGCTATGGCCTTTGGGGAAATCGCTATCGCCTGCGCGCGGCGAGGCAAGCCGATTAATACTCTCGATTGCCAGATTGCGGCGATCGCCCATACGCGGCGCGCCAGCATCGCGGCGCGGGACGGCGACTTCGCGGCAACCGGCGTCAAACTGATTAACCCGTGGGAATACGATCCATGACCGTCGAAACTGCACCCCGCAAACTCCTGAAAGGCGAAACCGGCGACTGGGAGGTCGTCATCGGGCTTGAGGTGCACGCACAGGTCGCTTCGAAGTCGAAGCTCTTTTCGGGCGCCTCGGCTGAATATGGCGCCGGTCCGAACGAGAATGTCTCCCTCGTTGACGCCGCAATGCCCGGCATGCTTCCCGTCATCAACAAGTTCTGCGTCGAACAGGCGATCAGAACCGGCCTCGGTCTCAACGCGAAAATCAATTACTGGTCCCGTTTCGACCGGAAGAACTATTTCTATCCGGACCTGCCGCAGGGCTATCAGATTTCGCAGTACAAGGACCCGATCGTCGGTGAGGGCGAAATCGAAGTCGAACTCGACGGCGGCGAGGTCATCAGGGTCGGCATTGAACGGCTCCACCTCGAACAGGACGCCGGAAAATCCATTCACGATCTTTCGCCGAAGGAATCCTTTGTCGATCTCAACCGCGCGGGCGTCGCGTTGATGGAAATCGTCTCGCGCCCGGACATGCGGTCGGCGGAGGAAGCAGCGGCGTATTTCTCCAAACTGAGGACGATCCTCAGGTATCTCGGCACGTGCGACGGCAATAGGGAGGAAGGCTCCATGCGAG
>CALKYG010000034.1 GCA_938003575.1 uncultured Alphaproteobacteria bacterium | reverse complement strand
GAAACTGGCCGGCCGAAGGCGCGGGCGTAAGGCTCTGCTCCCTCCCTTGCAAAGGCAATTATATACTTGAATGAACAAACTTGGGTTGGTATGCCATGTCGGGACAGGCCGGCGCTTTTGTTGAGGAGGCTGCAAGCGTTATTCGCCGATGGGCGAGTGATGATGAATGGACTGCGCATGACGCGGCTAAGGTGGTTTTCGAGATTTACGGGCGCGCCCTTGCCTCGATGTCATGCCATAGCGGCCCCATTTTAGATGCAAGCGCCGCCATGCGCTCGGCCGAGTCGTTCAAGCGATCTAAGGAGATTTGTTTGGGGCGCGCGAGGACGCCCTCTTTTTGAGCCGAAACTGAAAACGCGATGTTTCCGTCAATATTGGAACCCTCGCAGCAACCGTGGACCACTAGCGTCCGAATGTCATGAAGCGTGTTAGCTTCATGGATCATTGCAGAAACCTTTTCGCGAAGCTCTGTCCACCGGCTATCCGCTTTCAGAAGGTCGCGTATCTCCCGAGTCTTTTTGCTGAACGAGACTGGAAAATCGACTGAAACCGGCCCCATTTGGGGATGGCCGCGCCAGTGTCTAAGCGAAAGTAGAATGGACTCAAAACCGATTTCGACAGGGCCCCAATAAACCGCTATCTTGCCAAAAGCGACATATGCGGCTTGGGCTTCCGCTTCGTTCTTAAAGCGTGGGACGCGGATATTTGGATTGGGCATGGCTAAGGATTCCGACGAAAAGAAACGAGACGAGGCGCTAAAGCGCGCCCTTCAAATGAAGCCGCAGAAACACGGCTCCAAGATCGACAAGCCTCCGAAAAAGAAAAAGGCGGCAGCGCGCAAGGCAAAGAAGGGCGGCTAGCTTAAGCGGCCTTGCCAGGGTTCCAAGGATTTAACGGAGTAATTGACGCATGAACGGAAACCATGTTTCCGCAGGCAATGCATTTGTAGATCATGTTCCGCTGCATCGGCATTGCCTGTTGAAGGTAAGACTTTTTCTTGTTTTCAAAGCAATTTGCACACAACCAATGAGGGGATTCGGAGCCCTGAGCATCTGGCTTAAGAACGTAGGCGACAGCTCCAGTGTAGATGTTTTTAAGCTCATAGCGTTCAGATTCAGCATCCCATTTTTTCATGCGAGTCATTTCTTCTTCAAGCTCGCGTACGCGGTTCAACAGCGCGAATTGATCAGACTGGGCGGCCATTGCGCTGCTTTGGGCGGTCATGATTATTCCTTGAAGTTCGATAACCTTGGAATTGATCATTGCGGCGTCCCGCAAGCCTACTATCGCCTTCGTCATCTCGCCGGCGCTAGTCAACGAGCTAATGAGCGCGCCAATTGATCCAACATCAATGACCATGGAAACCTCCCCGCTATTGAGAAGCGGGGAGATTGAGGCGCCTATTTCTGAGAGTCGAGTCGCTTTTTGCGCCAGCGTCTGAAGCGCCTCGCCTTGTGCTTAAGCGACTTGGGCTTGGTTAGTCCGCCGATAGGTCAAACGCTTACCAGAAGCGCCCTGCATCGCCTTGTCGGCGCGCATGGCGTCATTCACGCCAAGGGCGGAACGCTCATTATAGCGGAAGTCAAATTCCGCGAGATAGCGCTTCAAGTGCGCTTCGGAGACATGGTGATAGGTGCCGACGATCCCGCGCTTAAGGATCGAGAAATAGCCTTCGACGGTGTTCGTATGGCAGTCGCCGCGAACGTATTCGTCGATCCCGTGGTTGACCTTGCCGTGACGGGCGAATTCCTCGCCGACATGGCGGTATTGTCCGGCTTCATCGGTCATGAGGGTTGAAGCGCGGTCGATTTGCTGGACGATGATAGGGCGGAGGGTTTCGCCCGAGACATTGGCGACATGGAAGGAACGAACGGACCCGCCGCGCTCGACAAGGGCGAAGGCGACTTGCTTGCCGACGCCGCCACGGCCTGAGTGGCGCTTGGAGACGTGCTTGTTCTTCTCTTTGCCGCCGATATAGGTTTCATCGGCTTCGACGATCTTGCCGTTTCCGCCCTTGGGGCCGTGCTCATTTTTGCCGGGAGCCATCGCCTCGCGGATGCGGTGCGCCATGAACCATGCGGTCTTATAGGTCACATCCAACATGCGGTGCAGTTGGTGAGCGCTCATACCCTTCTTGGATGAGGTCATGAGGTGGAAGCCGAGCATCCACTTGGTGAGCGGGATATGCGAACGCTCGAAGATGGTGCCTACGGTCACGGTGAACTTCTTGCGGCATGAGCGGCAGTTGTATTGGCCTTTCTCAGCGGCCTTGCCGCCGAGCTTCACAACCGTGTCAGTCTGGCCGCAGCGCGGGCAGTAAGCGCCATCCGCCCAGCGGAGCGCTTCAAGGTGCTCGCGGGCGGCGGTTTCGCTGAGGAAAATGGGGTTTTTGAGGTTCACGGTCATGATGCTTGTTCCTTATGAGAACGGATATAGCATCTGAGCCGTGTTCATTCAAGTATATAATTGCCCTTGCAAAGGGAGGGTCGGGGAGGGTTCTGCGACAGTGCGGCGAGCGCAGGCG
>CALKYG010000033.1 GCA_938003575.1 uncultured Alphaproteobacteria bacterium | reverse complement strand
TTTTCCCGGCTATTGCATGCATGAGGCGCTCTTTGACGACAGTTTCCTCAAGGGAACCGGCGTTGAAACGCTCGACTTTGCGAAAGCGATGATCGACGAGGGCTATCACCCGATGACGATGTATTTCCCGCTCGTCGTTCACGGCGCCATGCTGATCGAGCCGACGGAATCGGAATCGAAACAGGAGCTTGATCTATTCTGCGACGCGCTTCTCGACCTTGCGAAAAAAGCGAAGGCAGGCGAAGCGGCGCGCTTCAAGGCCTCGCCGATGCTCTCGCCGCGCCGGCGCCTCGATGAAACCGCTGCCGCGAGAAAGCCGGTGCTGCGCTGGACGCCGGATGCGGCGCCGAAAGCGGCGGAATAAGGGAAAACCCTCGATCTCCGTTATCCCGGATGCGCTGCGGCATGGAATGCTGCAGCGCTGGTCCGGGATCTCGGGCCGCGAGAGCGGTTCTTTTCCAATTGAAAAAGATCCCGTGTCTGCATCGCGTCAATCCATGCCGCTGCGCGCACGGGATGACGTCGATGGGACGGATTCCCCCTTCGGTTGACGATCCGCCTACGGAATACCTGTCATCGCGGGAAAACCATGCGAAAAATGTTTCTCGCGGGGGCCGGACTCAACCAAAAATCCGAAAGCGCTTCACCTTTGTTTTCATTCGCCTATTTTGAACCGTCCCCCACCTTATCCCCCTCCCTCGCGGAGGCCTTATACTGCTTGCGTCTGGTCGGCGGGCGTTCGATCCGCCGGCCGGCGCGGGCGGTTCCGCGCGGCTCTTTGAAAATCTGGATTTCCCTTGTCAGCGGCGAAAGGGCTGCGGCGAGGAGAAGACCCCGGCGCCGGGCAAGCCGCCCGCGTGAGCGGTTGTGCGCCGCAGAAAAAAGGCGCCCTCTTTACAAGTAGAAAAGGCGCCCCTTTGGGCCCCGGCGCCGCGCAAACGCTCAAAAATACGCAACAGCGCCGGATTGCCCCGGCGCCTTCACCACGCCTTTTCCGGCGCGACCGCATTTTGCGATTTCGCGGCGAACAGGCTGTCGCCGAGCTTTTTCGTCGCCGCGAGCATTGGGCGTTCGGCGAAATGATGGAGCGCGAATCCGGCCGCGATAGCGCTCGCCGTGAAGGCGACGATGAGGATCAGATTGTCGAGCCGCGTATCGGCAACGCTGATGCTGACGAGTTTGCCGACGACGAGAAACGCCGGCACGTGAATGAGATAAAGAGAATAGGAGGCGTCTCCGGTTTTCCGGAGCCAGCCGGGCGCGAGCGCGCTGCGCGATTTTTCCAGCGCCGCCGCGCCATAGAGAATAAGCGCAAAAGGCGGCGTGAAGACAGCGGCGCGCAACGCGAATCGCCCCATGACATCGGGGTATAGCCGGTCGGCGAAGACCAGCGCCTCGATAGCGAAAATCGCAACGCCGGCGAGGAGGGCGGGCACAGCGAAGACCGTGACGCCGCGCCTCAGGAAGAGCGCAATGACGGCGCCCGTCATGAATTCAAAGGTCAGCGGGTTGAATACGATCTTTGTCCAGGCGTTGGCGTCAAATGCGCCGAGCGCCAGAGCGGCGAGGACCATTGCGGCCCAGGCGCCGAGAAAAGCGGGAAGCCGCGCCGCGCTCCAGAAAACAAAAAGCGCGAAGACGACGTAGAAATACATCTCGTGCACCAGCGTCCAGCCGACCGGTACGAGCGGATAATGATCGGACGGCGTCAGCAGGAAAGTCGCGGCGGGATTTGGAAAGGGCGTCGCCTCGGCGAACAGAAATTCCTTGCCGGCGTATAGGATCATGAGGGCGATCGTCGCCGTCCAGTAGATCGGATAGATCCGCGCGGCGCGGTTAAAGAGGAAACGGCTTCCGGCCTCGCGCCCGCGTGCGCCCGACAGCGCCACATGGGTCATGACGAAACCGCTGATCAGGAAAAAAAGATCGACGCCGACAACGCCCATGTAAAGAAAATGCGGGAGGAGGGCGCCCGCGCCGCCATAGTCGCCTTCGGCTTCCTTGACATGCGCGAAGAGCACCATCAGCGCGGCGACGCCGCGCAGCGCCTGTATGTTCTCGAGCCTGTCGCGCATTCAGCGACGTTGGCAGCGCTCGCGGATCAAGACAAGCGCCGCTTTGGCCGGTTCCGCCGACGACGCCCAGCGGGGCGGGGGGCGCCCGATGCGCGATCCGTCAATCCGGTTACAGCCG
>CALKYG010000032.1 GCA_938003575.1 uncultured Alphaproteobacteria bacterium | reverse complement strand
AGATATCGCATGGTTGAGCCCTCCCTCTCGGTTCTGGCGAGGCTAGACCCTCCGGCCCCGCTCCACAATGGCGGACGGGCGCGTTCGCGGCCGCCGCGGAAACGCCGCAGCTAGTCCGCCGAGACCGCGGGAAGGCCGGAAAGACCCAGCAATGACTTCTCGAACTGCCAGTCATTAAGGATTTTGTCGAAACGCCGTCGATCATCCCTGTCGGAAGAGGCGAGCGTGAAGGAGCGTTCAATGCCGAAAATGACTGCGGAATTATCCGGTCCGCCAAGCCCCGCCGTATCGGAATAGCGAAGGAACATGTCAAAGCCGAGCGCGGACTTATGAACGCCGATCCTGTAATCGACATAATCCTCATTATAAAGAGCGTTCTCAAAGCGGCTGACGCCGACCGAACCGCGCGCTTCAAACCCGTGCGCGATCGTCTTGCGCGCCTCGCCGTTGACGTACCAGGCGCTGTCGGTGTCGGCGAACCCGTCTGGCGTATAAAAAACGCGCAGGTGCAGCCGCCCGCCGTCAAATCGGCGGCGAACGCCCGCGACCGCTTCAAAGAGGCCCTTCGCGCCGGCGTGATCGATAACGCCGTCGCGCTCGAAATCGAAAGAGAAGTCGGAAGAGCCAGGAAACCAGTAGCGCCGGCCGCCGATTTCGAAATCGAGCTTTCCCGCGCTCGGCTTCCACTCGGCGTAGGAGAGGATGAGCGGACCCGTCTCGCCCTGTATCTTCACCGGGTTGACGAACACCCCGGCGAGCAATTCGCCGCGCGCGAATTCGACATAGCCGTATGAGGCGGGGCGAAAGCCGTCGCCGAGCGTGCCGCGAAAGGCGCTGTTCGATTCAAGTCCGATCGCGGCGACAAGCTCATAGTCTTCCGCGCACGCTGCGCCCGCCGGCGCAACAGCGCAGATCAGCGCCGCCGCGGCCGTCGCCCGCGCTGGTCTTCGGCTGTCGCCGCGCATCGCCGGTTCGCCCCCTCCCGCACGAATGGTCCCATGCGAAGGAACCAGGGGCAAGCGGGCGGACTGGTTAGCGGCGTCGTTGCAGCAGCGAAAGAATGCCCGGCGATCAGCGCATCAGCGATTTTGTCACTCTGCTGAACGCATGGACCCCTCAAACATGCACCACTCTTCCGTATGCATCCAGCGTCGCCTCGTGCATCATTTCCGACAGCGTCGGGTGCGGGAAGATCGTGTGCATCAAATCTTCTTCGGTGCCTTCCATGGTGCGGACGATGCCGAAGCCCTGGATGAGTTCGGTGACTTCGGCGCCGATCATGTGCGCGCCCAATAATTCGCCGGTCGCTTCGTCGAAGACCGTCTTCACCATGCCCTCGCTCTCGCCCAATGCGATCGCCTTGCCGTTGCCGTTGAAGGGGAAGCGGCCGACCTTCACTTTCTTCCCTGCGGCTTTCGCCTTCGCTTCCGTCAAACCGACGCTCGCGACCTGCGGGTGCGAATAGGTGCAGCCCGGAATTTTCGTGACGTCGAGCGGGTGAACATGCGGCAGCCCGGCGATCTTCTCGACGCAGATGATGCCTTCGTGGCGCGCCTTGTGCGCTAGCCAGGGCGGGCCGACGAGATCGCCGATGGCGTAAAGGCCCGGCACGCCC
>CALKYG010000031.1 GCA_938003575.1 uncultured Alphaproteobacteria bacterium | reverse complement strand
GGTCACTTATTTCGCCGCCCCGAACTTCGTCGGCCACGACGTCTTTTATTATTTCGTCCAGGACGATAACGGCGATATCACAAAAGCGCAGGTGACGGTCACAGTCGACGCCTAGACGCTCGCCCGCCATTCCTCGAGAACGCCGGGGTCGCTTTCGCGCCCGGCGTTTTCTTTTTTCAACGCCTCGAACGTCGCCCGGTCGGCCAGCTGCGACATCGCCCATATGGCGGCGCCGCGCACGAGCGGCGATGCATCGCGGAGCAGGGCCGCCGCAACCGCGATGAGCGCCTTGTCGCCCGAATTGCCCGACGCGATCGCCACATTGCGGACAAAGCGATCGCGGCCGATGCGCTTGATAGGCGAGCCGGAGAATTTCGCCCGAAACCTGGCGTCGTTGAGACCGGCCAGTTCAATGAGCGTCGGCGCGGCCAGGTCGTCTCGCGCGTGCAATTGCGCCTCGTTCGACAGTTTCGCGAATTTGTTCCAGGGACACACGGCGAGACAATCGTCGCAACCGTAGATCCGGTTGCCAATCGCCCTGCGAAAATCGCGCGGAATCGGCCCCTTCAATTCAATCGTCAGATAGGAGATGCAGCGGCGCGCGTCGAGCTGATAGGGAGCGGGAAAAGCGTCTGTCGGACAGATGTCGAGACAGCGTCGGCATTGCCCGCAATGATCCGCTTCAGCCTTGTCCGGTTCAAGATCGAGCGTCGTGAAAATCGCGCCGAGAAACAGCCATGAACCGAATTCGCGGCTGACGAGGTTCGTGTGCTTGCCCTGCCATCCGAGGCCCGCCGCCGTCGCCAGCGGCTTCTCCATCACCGGCGCGGTGTCGACGAACACTTTCACTTGGCAGGAAAAGTCCTCCGCGACCGAACGGCCCAGCGCCTTCAGCTTTTTCTTGACGACGTCATGATAATCGCGGTTCCTGGCGTAAACGGAAATCGACCCGTTCGCTCTTTTCTCCAGCACCAGAAGCGGATCCTCGTCCGGACCATAGTTCAGGCCGAGCATGATGACGGATTTCGCCTCAGGCCATAGCGACCGAGGGTCGCCGCGTTCATCGGCGCGAAGCGCCATCCAGCTCATTTCCCCATGCCGCCCCTGTCTTAGAAATTCGCCGAGCCGCGCGGCGGCGTGCGGTATGGAATCGGCGGCGGCGATTCCGGCCGCGTCGAAGCCAAGCGACCTCGCGCGCGCCTTGATCTCATCTTCAAGAGGCGTTCCGGACTCCTCCACGCGCTAAAAATCCAGATCGGCGTAATGCGGGGCCGGAGGCGTTTCAATTCGGTCCGCGAGGAGGGGGCGCATCGAAGGGCGCGACTTCACCCGCTGATACCAGGCCTTCGCTTCCGGGAAATCCGACCACGGAACAAGGCCGAAATAGTCATGCGCCGACAGATGCGCCGCAGCGGCGAGGTCCGCAATGGTCAGCCGGTCGCCGGCGATAAAAGGGCGCCGCTCAAGAAGAAAATTCATGTAATCAAGATGCCAGCAGAGCGCATCCGCCGCGGCGCGGACGGGTTCGGGTTCGCCCCAGCGGCCCGCTTGGGGCCGGCCGTCGATGCGCCGCCGGAGGATGAGGGCGTTCACCTCGGCTTCGAATTTCGCATCGAACCAGTGCGCGAGCCGTCGCGCTTCCGCGCGTCCGGCCGACGTCGCCGGCAGGAGCGCCGGTTCGCGATAAACCTCCTCAAGATATTCCGCGATCGCGAGGGCGGGGCAGATCGAGATCTCGCCGCCGGTCGGCGGTTCGTCAATCAGCACCGGCACCGTCATCGCCGGATTGAACTGGGCGAGATCGGTCTCGCGCGCCCAGGGGGGCGTATCGACGAACCGCGCAGCAAGACCCTTTTCGGCGAGAATCAGACGGATGAACCGGCAACCGGGATCCAACGGCATGTGAAGCAGCGAGCGCATGGCGCGGGAGAATAGCAGCGCCGGCTGAAAGGCGCAGCACCCGGCAGGCCTCTTGCGAATAGAGGCGCGGGCGCACGGATTCGGGACGGAAACGGCGCCAGTTTGAACCAGTCCGGCGGGAGCGTGGTTAATGACGGCGGAGTATGACGAGGTCGACTACGATCACCCGGCCTGGCGGCGCCCGGCGCCGCGCGCCCGGGCCGTAACGATGTCGCTCTATTCGTGGCAGGAACCGAGCCTCGTGTTCATCCTGTCGATGCTTGCGGCGGCGCCGTTCGTTTTCTCCGCCTTGTTCTCGCCGGCGCTGCTCAGTCTTGCGCCGACAATTGAAGTCATTGCGCCGATCGCCGACGCGCGCGCCGTCGTTTCAGGCGCGGCGGCGCTCAACGAGGCCTCGTCGCCATTTCACCTTGCGCTTCTGATGGCCGGGGATCTTTTCTTTGACCGGGCGGGGCAGGTGCATCTTGCGGCGAAAGCGTTCGCGGCGGTGCTCGTCGTTTCGCCGCTCGCCTATTTCGCGTCGGTTCGCTTTCCGGCCGCGCAGGCGGTGCTGCTGGCGGCCGGGCTCGCGGCGTTCGTCGCGGCGCCGTTCGCCGGGCCGCTTGAGATAAGCCTCGCATTCTTCGCCGTTCTCGCCGTCGCGCTGCTCAGCGCGCCCGCCGACGAAAGCGCCTCGCGCGCGCGGATCGAGGGGGCGCTTGCCGGTCTTATTCAGTTTGCGCTGTGGACCTCCCATCCGATATTTGCGCTGCTCGGATTTCTTGCGCTTTCCGCCTGCCCCTTCCTGACCGGCCGCCGCGGGCTTGATCGCTATCTCGTTGCGCTTTCGGTTGCGATCCTGCTCGCTCTCGGCGCGGAAATCCTGGCGCCGGGGCTCAATCTGGCGCGCGCGAACGCCGCAACAGGCGCGCTCTCTGGGGCGAGCGTAATAGCGGCTGGGGGCAGCGGCTGGGGCCTCGCCGGCGTCGCCGCATCGACGGCGATCATCCTTTTCGCCTCGGCCGTTTTCGGCGGACGCGATCACGCCAAGGGCTGGCTTGCCGCCATCATTTTTCTTGTCATCTCGCTGATCGCGGTGCGCATCGCCGGCGCGCAAGCGACGCCGCTTTTCGCAATCGCGGCGGCGATTGCGGCCTTCTCGGTCTCATCGCCCTTTTACGACGGCGTTTTCCGGTTCCACGATCGCGCGTCCGTCGCGATTGCGGGCTCTGTCGCCGCGCTCGCCCTGTTCTGGTCCGCCGCCATTATCGCGCAGGCGGCCGGTCAGTTCGCGCTTCAGTTCAAGACGGCGAGGACCGCACAGGCCGATGTCCGCGCGGAGCTCGGTCTCGTGCAGCCCGGCGGTCCGACGATCGCGCGATGGATTGAAGAGGGACGTTTCTCGACGCCGGAAGCGCGCGAGCTTTTTTCCCTCGCGCCGGTCGACCAGTCGGCGATCCTCCTTGAAGCGGCGGCGCGCGCGCGCATCCTGACGCGAGAAGGGATTGGCGTTGCGTTTCTGACCGGCGCCGACACGGCCTGCGTCATCGCCGACACCCGCGCCTGCAATGCCGACGGTCCCGCCGCCGCCAAGGACGCCAAAGTCGTCTTCGTGCCGCGCATCAATTTTGACGATGCGACCGCCCGGGCGGTCGGACGCTCGGAGGCCTTGCTGTACACCGAATTCAAGATGGTTGAGCGAACAGCCCTCTGGGATGTCTGGGTCAGGCGCGGCGTCACGCTGCCGTCAGGATTTCAACTGCCGTCCTAGCGGTTTCTGCCAGAAAATTGGCCGATCAGGCCAAGCTCTTGGCGCCTGGCGTCATGATGTGTGATCACAACTCAACATGGCGTCTTTTTCGGCCGAATTCCGCCGCCCTTTGCTGGAAATGGCTGGCGAATCCGTGGTTCGATCCTGGTTAACGCCGCCGACGACGCGGCCGAAATCAGGGAGAAGATATGAAAAAGAAAACCGCCATGTTGATGGGGTCGGCGGCGTTGCTGGCGCTGCTTGCGGGACCCGCGTTCGCGCAGGATGACGAAATCTTCGTGACGGCGACCAAGCGGACTCAATCGCTTCAGGACGTTCCGTTTTCGATCAACGCCCAGACCGAAGACGACATCAAGAAAACCGGCTCCCAAAATATCGAGGACCTGTCGCGCAACATCGCCGGCCTCGCCATCCAGAATCTTGGGCCAGGCCAAAGTCAGATCGGATTGCGCGGCGTTTCCGCCGGACAGATCGTCCGCGACCAGCCGGGCGTCAAGGAGCAGGTCGGCGTCTACCTCGATGAATCCGTCATCTCGCTTTCTCTCTTCCAGCCGGATCTCGACCTTTTCGACCTCAATCGCGTTGAAACGCTGCGCGGCCCGCAAGGGACCCTGTTCGGTTCCGGCTCGATCGGCGGCACGATCCGCTACATCACCAACCAGCCGAATCTCGATGAGTTCGAAGGGATCGTCGAAGGCAACGTCAATTTCACCAAGGGCGGCGGCACCGGCTATCACACCAAGGGCATGCTGAACGTGCCCCTCGGCGACAAGGCGGCGTTCCGGATCGCCGGCTACTGGACCGAGTTTGGCGGCTTTATCGACGCGTTCCGCGAAGGCGGCGGCGTCGACAAGGACGTCAATGACGGCGAGCGTTACGGCTTCCGCGCCGCGCTTCGCCTCGAGCCGACGGAAACGCTGACGATTACGCCGCGGTTTGTCTATCAGGACGTGGACGTCAACGGTTTCAACCGCCAGGAAGTGTTCAACATTTACGCGAACCCGTTCACGACGACGCGGCCGCCGGTCGTCTTTGGCGAACGCCAGCAGCATCTTCTGCTGCGCGAACAGTTCCGCGACCAGACGACGATCGGCGACGTCACGGTCGAGTGGGATCTGGGTTCCGCCGCCTTCACGTCGATCACGAGCTGGACCAACCGCGACATCCTCGTCAGCCGCGACGCCAGCGCCCTGACGCACTCGGTGTCGATCGATCTTGGATACGATCCCGGCGCCTTGTTCATTCCGTCGAACCTCAAGGACACGACGGACCTCAAAACGTTCTCGCAGGAAGCGCGCATCGCCTCTGATTATGAGGACAGCCCGGTCGACTGGCTGATCGGCGTCTTCTACACGGATATCGAGCGCAATTACTCGCAGCGCCTGCCGACCCCTGGGTATGACGTCTTTACCGATCTCGCCCTCGGAGCGGGAACGTCCGCCGCGGTCGCCAACGGCTTCCCCGCCGATTCTCCGTATAACGCGGACCTTCCTTACGACATCAAGCAGTTTGCCGTGTTCGCGGAAGGAACCGCGCATCTCGGCGACCGGGTCCACGTCACGGCCGGCGCGCGGTATTACGACTTCGAAGAGGAGCGCGCGTTTGTGTCGGGCGGCCTGTTCTCGAACGGCGACAACCGCACCGATACGACGGAATCGGACGGCTTCTCGCCGCGCGCCATTGTCGCCGTCGATGTCGCAGACGGCGTGCAGGTGAATGCGCAGGTGTCCAAGGGCTTTCGTCTCGGCGGCGTCAACGACCCGCTGAACGCGACGCTTTGCACGCCCGCGGACCTTGCGCTTTTCGGCGGGTTCCAGGCCTACGAGGACGAAACGCTCTGGAACTATGAGGGCGGCGTGAAAATGAAGCGGGGCGCCTTCACCGCGAACGTCGCAGGCTTCTACAACGACATCAATAATCTGCAGGTGACGCTGGACGCCGGTTCGTGTTCATCGCGAATCTCGTTCAACGTTCCGGACGCGCATACGATGGGAGTCGAGTGGGAGATCGGATATGAGCCGACCGAAGGGCTTGCGCTGTCCGTCGCAGGCACGTGGCTGGAATCCGAGTTCGACACGACGGTTCCGGACAACACCACTCCGAACCCGGACGATGTGATCGGCGGCGTTCGCGACGGCAATCGACTCGCATCCGTCCCGCAGTTCCAGATTGCGGCGACCGCCTCCTATTCATTCCCGGTCGCTTCGCATGAAGGATACATCGCTGCGACCTTCCAGCATGTCGGCACGCGCTACACGCAGCCGGGCGATCAAGAGAACAATCCGACCAGCTTCGTTTCGGGCCTTCCGTTCCTCGGCGCGCCCGGCACCGATGCGACGGTGCTTGATCTCGAGCTTCCGGATTATCAGATTTTCAATCTGACCGCGGGCATCGATTTCGAGACCTGGGAATTGCTCGTTTACGCGAACAACCTGTTCGACGAAAACGCGCTGCTCGCCTTCGACCGCGAACGCGGCGGTCGGGCGCGTCTCGGTTTCCATGTGAACCAGCCGCGCACGATCGGCGTCACGGCGCGGTTCCGTTTCTAACGCTGAATTGAAGCGCCATGGAAAAGCGGCCCGGAAACGGGCCGCTTTTTTATTGCGGCCTCGACGCCGCCGGGCAGCCCTCGACCGCCGTCGCATGGCTCTCGGGATAGCGCGTTGCGCTGGTCAGCCAGCCGACGGTCTTGTCGTCATACCTGCTAACGATCATCCAGGCGATCCGACCGTCGGGGGTCGCTTCGAACACGCGGCCCGCTTCGCTTTCGGTGATGAGAATGTTGCCGTTTTCAAGCACCTGGTGCTTGCCGCGGTACGCGGTGTAGAACTTGTTGAACTCATTGGACGCATACAATTCGCGATAGCCGTATTCCGACGGATTGATCGCGATGATCCGGCTGCCGTGCGCGCCCCCGGTAAAGCCGTTCTCCGCGCTGGCGGCCTGCGCCGTCCGGTTGTCAAGGACGGTGATCGCGCCGCTCGCCTGAAAATCCGGATCATGCTGGCCGTGCATTGGGCCGGCGCGCCACCATTTCACCTTGCGCGTCTCGCCGTCGAGAACGATGATCTCGTTCGTATTCCGCCCTGAAATCATGATGTCGCCGGCTGAAAACATCGGAAACGCCGCTGCGAGAGGCTTTTTCAGAATTTCGACGTCATTCAGATGAAAGACGTCGCTCGCTTTCGGCGTGCTCCCCTTGACGATTCCTTCATACCCCGACTCGACGAGCACCCTGGCGAGTTCGATCGTCTCCAAGACCTCGCCGGTCTCCGGATCGTATTTTGAAATGCGGTCGATTCTCATCGGCTCGTCGCCAAGCCTGCTGTCGTCGTAATATTTGCCGCCGCGCGGCGTCCAGATGAAGCCGTCGTCATCGACGTCGATCGAGTGATGGGCGCCGTTGCGCTTTCTCCAGAGAACTTCGCCGCAAGCGCTGATCCGGGCAAGGCCGACATGGTCGATCAGCACAAGAATGTCGCCGTTCGGATAGAGATAGTCGCCATGCACAAGGGCGTCGAACTTGTAGCTTTTGGTCTCGGGAAAAAGGTCGAAGAGATCGATCGGCCATTCATAAGCGATCTCGCCGGCGCGATCATAGAG